>CAZNML010000001.1:0-17198 GCA_964574275.1 uncultured Thiosulfatimonas sp.
GGCTTTATGACCATTGAGCCGGCGCTGTATATGACATTTGGTGTTAACTACGCTCAGCTGTTAATGGATGACTTGAATGTTGATTTGAGTGGTAATAACTATGCGGTTGAGGATTCGGAGTTGAAAATGGACTCGACCACGCTCTATTTTGGTTTAGGTTACGCCTTTTAAGTTAAGTTTTAGTGGAGTTACCACGGCTTAATTTTTAGATAGACCCCTGCATCTTGCCGGGGTCTTTTTGTATAATGGGCAGCATAATTTCAATAGCTTGAGTTCTCTTGGGTGTTTTAAGCCTTTATCAGGAGCACTCCGATAAACGAGTTAAATGCGCAATGCTCTGTCAAGTTTTCCCCGATCAGTACCAATCTCAATTAACGGACAAGGTTTCTCGTCTGCAGACCCTGTTACCGAGCACACCTCATCTTCAGGTTTATGAATCCCCGGTTTCACACTATCGTGCGCGTGCCGAATTCCGCATCTGGCATGATGGCGATGAGTCTGACTACATCATGTTCAATACCGAAACCCGTGAGAAGGTGAAGATTAAGTCGTGCCCGATGGCGATTGAGTCGATCTGTGAGTTGATGCCGAAATTGATGGCAGAGATTGTGGCGAATCCGGATCTGCGTACCAAGCTGTTTCAAATTGATTTTTTAGCGACTTTAAGCGGTGAGATGTTGGTGACTTTGATCTACCGTCGTCAGATCGAGGGGGATCAGGCCTGGCGGGATGCGGCTCAGCAGCTCAAGCAGAGTTTGCCGATTACCCATATTATCGGCCGTGCGCGTAAGCAGAAGATTACGCTGGATCAGGACTATGTGGTGGAGCAGCTGCAGCTGGATGGCAAAAGCTTTACCTATCAGCAGATTGAAAACAGTTTTACCCAGCCGAATGCCTTTGTTGCACAGAAGATGCTGACCTGGGCACGACAGATGTGTGAGCGCTACATTGACCCGAATGGTGACCTGATTGAGCTCTATTGCGGTAATGGCAACTTCTCGATTGCGCTGGCGGATAAGTTCCGCCAGGTACTGGCCACCGAGATCTCCAAAACTTCGGTGCACTCGGCGCAGTTTAATATCGAAGCCAACCAGGTGGAGAACCTGAAGATTATCAAGCTGGCGGCGGAGGAGATCTCGCAGGCCTTGCAGGGCACGCGCGAGTTTACCCGTCTGAGAGAGATTGATCTGAACAGTTATAACTTCGAGACCATCTTTGTTGATCCGCCGCGTTCAGGCCTGGATGATCTGACCCGTAAGATGGTGGCGGAGTATGACTCCATTCTCTATATCTCCTGTAATCCGGAGACCTTGGCGTTTGACCTGGAGTCGATTACCAAGACACACGATATTATCGAGACGGCGCTGTTTGATCAGTTCCCTTATACCCATCATATTGAGAGCGGCGTGTTCTTAAAACGTAAGGAAGTCGCATGATACTGGTCTGGATCGGCGCGCTGTTTATTGGGGTGACCATGGGGCTGCTGGGCTCCGGGGGATCGATCCTGACTGTACCGATTCTGACCTATATGGTCGGACAGGAGACCAAGGTGGCCATTGCCGGCTCGCTGATGATTGTTGGTATTATCAGTGTGTTCTCGGCGATTCCTTATGCACGCCAGCAGCTGGTGAAGTGGCGTACCGTAGTGCTGTTTGGTGTACCGGGGATGATCGGTGCCGTGGTCGGTGCCTGGGGTGCGCACTTTGTCAGTGATGCGCTGCAGATGCTGATCTTTACCGTGCTACTGTTGCTGGCCTCTTACCTGATGTTTAAGCCGATGAAGCTAAAGGACGCCGACAGCGAACATGCTGAGCGCGGTGTGAGTAAGATCGTTGTGGACGGCTTTGTGGTCGGAGCGGTGACCGGTCTGGTTGGTGTCGGCGGCGGCTTCCTGATTATTCCGGCATTGGTGATCCTGGGCGGCTTGTCGATGCGACTGGCAGTGGGCACCAGTCTGGTGATTATCGCCATTAAATCGTTCGCCGGCTTTATCGGTTACTTGCAGGTGTTAGAGGCGCTGGAGTTGAGCGTCGACTGGAATATTATCTGGATCTTCTCGGCCATTGGCGTAATTGGAGGCTGGTTCGGACATAAAATCAGTGCTAAAGTAAATCAAGAGATGCTTAAAAAAGGCTTTGCGGTCTTTTTGGTTTTAATGGGTCTGTTTATTCTGTATAAAAATCTTCCAGGCCTATTGTAGTTGACACCGATTGAGGTGTAACGGGGGGATGCATGCAAGTAGAGTCGGTCAATATCGGCGTGGTTCACGACCACTTATGGCGTAATGGCACGTCGACAGGGTTTATCAAGTCGCCACAAAAAGGGATGGTTGAAGTCCTGACTGATGGTTTGGTTGGTGATGAGCAGGCGGACACTGAAAATCACGGTGGCCCGGATAAGGCGGTATTTGTTATCCCGGTTGAAAACTACCCCCGTTTTCAGATTGATCAGCAGTACGGTTTTTTAGGTGAGAACCTCAGTATCAGTGGGTTGGATGAGTTGCAGGTCTGTTTAGGCGACCGCCTGAAAATCGGCTCGGTGTTACTAGAGGTTTCGCAGCCACGCTCGCCCTGCTGGAAACTTGGAGAGCAGGGCGCAACCCTGTCGAGCTGGAAGACTGCGGGCGAGTTTTTAGATGCCTATGCCGAGAGCGGTCGCGTCGGCTTTTACTGCCGGGTTCTGGAAGAGGGTTTGCTGAAAAAGGGCGATAAAATCACCCATCTGCCAGCGAATAACCGTGAACAGTTCGGTTGCTTGTCTATTTACGATCTGTTTCTGGCGAAACACTTTCATCGCACTGAGCAGGAGTGGAGCTTGTTAAAAAAAGCGGCTCAACACCCGGCTTTATCTGCCGCATGGCATGACGCGCTTGAGCGTTTGTTTAATACCCCCGCTTAATTTTGAGTTACTGAATTGAAGTGATAACCAGGCCTGCTATTTGCAGGCCTTTTTTGTTTTAACAGAGTGCAATAAGTTTGCACGCCTGTTTTTAAAGCAACCTTAAAGCAACGTTAAGGCAATCTTAAGGTGCTGGACAGCGATAGCTTTTAGGCTGTCCGTTGGTCAGGCTGTCTTCCACAATCATAAAGTCGATCTGCTTTGCAGATTGACTGAGAAATTGAATGCCTTCCGGCTTGCCGTTGCTTGCAGGCAGGTCGCATAGGTAAAGCAGGGCGGAAGCAGGCGCATCTCTACCCGGCAGTGCATTTTTGCCGCTCCAGAGATGAACCTGATAACTCAAGGGCTGATCACCCACCGCACCGCTTAACACTAAAAAGCCTTGAGAGGTTTCACTCAGGCCACGAACGCCACGTCCGTTCAATGGTAGATAGAGCAGTTTGCTTTTTTTGATTTCAAAACGTTTCTTTTTCAGTTGGACTCGCATTAGCGGCGTAATATTGCCACGCAGTACCGGGCCGCGAAAACCGATCAGCAGGCGGCCCTTATTATCGACGGCCAGACCTTCAATATCAATACCGTTCTCTTTACTTGGCAGACCTGCAAAGGCCTTTAAAGTGGCATCCTGTTTAATAAGAGGCTGCAGTGACAGGCTCTGAATATCTACCGCTTGCAGTTGATCGTTGAGCTGGATACGAAACAGCTGCTGGCGAGCCTTCTCTTCGGAGGTCTGTTGCAGGCGTTTCAGGTTTTGTTTCTGCGTCAGGTCGCGGTTGATCTTCTTACGTTTGGCACTGTGTGAACCCAATGCATACAGATAGGGTTTGCGCCAGGCCAGCGCCTCTAGATCAATCTCCTCCGGACTGTTGCTCAGGGTAATCAGCTGACTGCTTTGCCACTGACTATTGTTGCTGGGTGTAAATATCTCCAGCTGGGTGCCCTCATCGGTTGCCAGAGCCATAAACTGCTGAGAGACTGCCACGCCACTGATATTCATTGGATCGATCTTCAACGCCTGTTGAAATGCCCAGGCCTGTTCAGTTGGTGGCAGTTTTTGGGCTAAAACAGCCTCAGCAGCAGCGCTGCTGCTCCACAAAACAGTAAACAGAGAGATTAACAGTGACAATAACAGCGAGGCGTGGCGCATCAATAATCCAATAAACGTGTTTGAAAATAGAGATTTGTTAGAATACTCACATTGAAATGGATAAGCAATCATGACTGAAAACATAAACAGCGAACAGCCTGAGGCTGTAAAAAAACTGACCAAGAAAGAGCGTACCAAAGACTGGATTAAACCGCCGAAAGCCATTATGAAACCGGTAGGTCGAGCCATGGCGCAATACAAGATGCTGCGTGATGGTGACCGTGTGTTGTTGGGTCTTTCTGGAGGCAAGGATTCGATGGCGCTGCTGGTTATCCTGAAGCACCTGCAACGCCATGCGCCGATTAAGTTTGATCTGGCAGCCTGCACCATTGATCCGGAGATCCCGGGTTTTGATCCATCGCCGCTAAAGGAGTGGTGCGCCAAAATGGATGTGCCCTATTTTTACGAGAGCGAAGACATGGTTGATCTGGCAGAAAAACGTATGAAAGGTGACTCATTCTGTAGTTTCTGTGCGCGTCAGAAACGCGGTATTCTGTATACCACCTGCCGCCGCGAGGGCTATAACGTATTGGCTTTGGCACAGCACCTGGATGATCTGGCAGAGAGTTTTATTATGTCGGCCTTTAATGCCGGGCAGTTGCGTACCATGAAGGCGCACTATCTAAATGACGACGGCGATATTCGCATTATTCGTCCATTGGTGCGGGTGCGTGAGAACCAGACGCGTGACTTTGCCGAGGCGGCGAATCTGCCGATTATTCAGGACAACTGTCCGGCCTGTTATGCCAAACCGCAGGCGCGTGCCGAGACCAAGCAGCTGCTGCTGGAGCAGGAGAAAAAGAACAAGCACCTGTATGCCAACTTGTGGACGGCGATGCAGCCTTTGATCGCCGATGATAACCATGAGGGTCAGGCGCAGCTGGAGCAGGTAGCAGCAAACAAACAGGGTAAAAAGTGAGCGCTGCGGCTGAAAACAATGTCAAAAATCAGCAGGCCTGGTTAGGTGGCCTGGTTAAAGGCTTGATTGTGTTTTTCAGCTGGCTGCCATTAAGCTTAAATCAAGCTGTGGGCAGAGCTATTGGCCGTTTGCTTTGGTGGTTGCCAAACAGTAACCGGCGCACAACACTGCAAAACTTAGCGGTTGCCATGCCCGATCTTAGCCAGCAACAGCGTAACCAGCTGGCTAAACAGAGCCTATTGCATCTGGGGATGATGGCGACCGAACTCGGGCCAGCCTGGCGTTGGTCACAGCAGCAGATCGCCCCGTTGATTACCGAGGTTAAGGGCCAAGCACTGCTGGATCAAGCGTTGGCACAGAACAGAGGTATCCTGTTTTTAACGCCGCATATTGGCTCGTGGGAGATGCTGGCGCCCTATCTCTCCTGGCACTACCCGGCGACTTTTCTCTACCGTCCACCGAATATTGCCGCGGTGGAGTCGTTTATGGTGAAATCAAGAGGTCGTTTTGGTGCTCAACTGGCACCGACGGATGTGCGTGGCGTCAGAACTCTGATTAAGGCGTTAAAGCAGCAGCAGGTCACGCTGATTCTGCCGGATCAGGATCCGGGGGAGAAGGGCGGACTGCACGCGCCGTTTTTTGGTTTCCCGGCGCGCACTATGACTTTGGCTTCAAAGTTGATTCAAAAAACCGAGGCGGTGCCACTGTTTATGATGTTGGAACGTCTGCCGAAGGCTCGTGGTTACTGTGTGCATATTCTGCCGGCAGAGCAAGCCATCGGCAGCGCTGATGAGAAGTTGGCAACGGCAGCGCTTAATCGTGGGATTGAGGCCTGTGTATCAACCCTGCCTGAACAGTATCTGTGGTCCTATAAACGCTATCGTAAACCACCAAGCGGTTATGAAAATATCTATAAAAGCGTTAAATAGTTATCAATTGTCGTAACTCTGTGTATTTATGCGCCGAAGCTTTATGACTCAGCTTCCAGGTTTATAACTTAGAATTGCCACCCCTCCAAGCACCAGTAGCATGCCTAAAGCATGCCAGAGTGTAAATGGTTCACTCAAGATCCAGATCGCCAAGCCCATGGTGATAATCGGACCGAGCATGCCGATAATGCCGGTCTGCGCCGGACCGATCTTATGAATCGCCTCACTGATCATAAAGCTCGGAATCACCGTGCTGAACACCGCCAGCAACACCAGCCACAGCCACGCCATATTGCTGACAACCAAATCCGCATAGTCGTTGAAAATTGCAAAGTGCACTAAAACGAACAGACTGGAGATGCTCATCGCCAGCCCGGTAAACCAGGCGCTGCCCATCTGTTTGATCTCCTGTTTACCGAACAGCACATAAAGTGAGAAGGAGAGCGCTGCCATCGCCACTAAAAAGGTGCCGAGCGCCACATTTTCACCACTGAAACTGAGCTCCTGATAAAAGACGATCCACAGCCCCGAGTAGGTCACCACCAGTGATAACAGGATTTTACGGGTCAGCGGAGTTTTGAAAAACAGCGCGCCTAGAATCGCCACCATAATGGGGTAGGTGAACAGGGTCAGGCGCTCAAGCTGGGCGGTAATCATCTCCAGCCCCTTGAGATCGAACCAGGAGGAGAGGTAGTAACCGATAAAGCCAAGAAAAGATATTTTGAGCCACTTGCTGTTGAGGTTATGCGGCATGTCACTGCGCAGGTAGAGCCAGTAGAGTACACTGAGATAGATCGGCAGGGCGATGGCCATACGTAGCATCAGCACGCTGTCGGTATCGAGGCCTTCGGCATAGGCGAGTTTGATAAAGATTGATTTCAGCGAGAACAGCCCGGTGCCGATAATGGCGAGGGCAAAGCCGACCAGCACAGGAGATAGGCCGGCTTGTTGCAGCGATTTCATTTTTTTCGGCCTATATACCAGGCGTAGCGTTGCTTGACGGCGTCGGCGGAAGCGTCGTTCTCGTTCTCTAGCCAGCCTTCGCCATAAACTAAGGTTTCCAATTTTGGCCAGGCCTGACTGAGTTCACCGCTTTGCAGGTAGAAATCCGGGTTGCGCGGTGCATTGTCCTGTACCGGGCCTAGAAAGGTCTGATAGATCAGCAGGCCATTGGGTTTCAGGGCGCTGTCCAGCTGCTTGAATAGTGCGCGGTCCAGATAGCGGCTGACGACGATGACATCAAACTGCTGGTAGGGCAGTAGCATCTGCTCCAAATCGGTAATCAGCGGTTCAATCGGCAGCTGATTGAGGCTGGCCCAGTTATTGAGCACGGTCAGCGCCGTGTCGGAGATATCCCAGGCCTGTGTTTTCAGACCGCACTGCGCTAGAAAGCGTGCATTGCCACCTAAGCCGCAGGCCAGCTCTAAGGCGCGGCCGTTGAAGGGCAGTAGCTGACTGTGCTGTTTTAGCGCGTAACAGGGGTTGGCGACGCTCTGTAGATTAGCGTCCTGGTATTTTTCATCCCATTTCTGGGCCGTGGTATGACTCATATTATTTACGCCAGAAGGCTGCGGTAAACAGCACTAACAGAGTGAAAATTTCTAAACGACCCAGTAGCATGGCAAAGGTCAAAACCCATTTCACTGGATCGCTCATGGTCTGGTAGTTGGAGGCCACCTCACCTAAACCTGGACCCAGGTTATTCATCATCGCCGCTACTGCGGAGAAAGCGGTGACCTGATCGACGCCCATTGCCATAATGGTCAGCATTAACACCGCGAAGGTAAAGGCGTAGACCGAAAAGAAGCCCCATACGGCGGTCATGACTTTTTCCGGAATCGGTTTACCGTTGAGTTTGACCGGCATAATCGCATTCGGGTGCAGCAGCCCGCGTACTTCACGTGATCCCTGTTTGAACAGTAAAACAAAACGGATCATTTTCATCCCTCCGGCGGTGGAGCCGGCGCTACCGCCGATAAAACTCATCATAATCAGCAGTACCGGAATAAAGGCCGGCCACACGGCAAAGTCGGCATTGGCATAACCGGTGGTGGTCGCTAAAGAGACCGTTTGGAAGATGCCGTAGCGGAATGACTCACTCCAGGTTGGATAGACCTCATTGATATACAGGTAGCTGGTGACAATTAGGATACCGATCAGTAACAGTGTGGCGTAGGCTTTGAACTCCGGGTCGCGGAAGTAGGGGAAGACACTGAAGTTGCGGAATGCGGTAAAGTGCAGGGCGAAGTTAATACCGGACAGGAACATAAAAATAATGGCAACCGTCTCAATTGAGGTGCTGTTAAAGTATCCGATACTCTCATCATAGGTGGAGAAACCACCAATGGCGACGGTAGAGAAGCTGTGGCCAAAGGCATCGAACCACTCCATGCCCGCCATCCAGTAACCGATGGCACAGGTGATGGTCAGACCCAAATAGAGATACCACAATGTTTTGGCGGTCTCGGAGATACGTGGGGCAATTTTGGAGTCTTTAACCGGTCCCGGAGTCTCCGCACGGTAGAGCTGCATGCCCCCGATACCCAGCATTGGCAGGATGGCGACCGCCAAAACGATAATCCCCATGCCGCCTAACCACTGCAGTTGTTGACGATACCATAGAATAGCGTGCGGCAGCGTGTCCAGCCCGCTGATGACGGTGGCACCGGTGGTAGTCAGGCCGGAAAAGGACTCAAATATCGCATCGGTCATGGAGAGCGAGAGCTGCTCTTCGAAGTAGAACGGCAAGGCACCGACCAAGCCGAGTACCGTCCAGAACATCACCACCACCAGAAAGCCGTCACGGATTTTGAGCTCCTGCTTGTGATTGCGTATTGGGTACCACAGCAGCAGGCCGGTGAATAAAACACCGAACATAACTCCTAGGAACTCGAAGGTTCCGCCATCGTCATAGTAGAGCGAGACTAACACGGGCGGCACCAGACTGATGCTGTAGATCATCAATAAAATGCCGAGAACTTTGGTTATGATTTTTGAGTGCATAGAGTTAAATTGGTTTTAAACCGCCATTACATTCTAACCCAGCCAGCTGGATGACTGTTTGGGTGAAAACATCTGCGCAACATCCGCCGCGCTATTGGGATTGCTTAAAAACAGGATTACATGATCTTCTGGTTTAATAATCAGGTCACGGTGGGCAATCATCACTTTGCCATTGCGGATAATACAGCCGATGGTAATATCATCCGGCCAGCCGATATCACCAATACGTTTACCAATCGCCTGACAGCTCTCTTTGGTTCCATGGGCAATGAGCTCCAGCGCTTCCGCCGCACCGCGTCGCAAGGTGGCGGCCTGAACCGTGTCACCCTGGCGCATATAGTGCAGCAGGTGACTGGTGGTAATTTGGTCGGCTGAGATGGCGACATCAATGCTGTTGCGCTGAATCAGCTCGATATAAGACTGATTGTTGACCAGAGCGATGACACGTCTAACCCCTAGCTTCTTCGCCATCATCCCGGAGATAATATTGGCCTCATCCGAGTTGGTGACGGCGACAAACAGATCGATCTCATCAATATTCTCTTCCATCAGAATGTCTTTATCGGCGACATCACCATGAATAATAATAGTTTTATCCAAGGCTTCGGCAACTTCGCGAGCCTGTCTGATATTGCGGTCAATCAACTTAACCTGATGGGCATTTTCCAGTTTTTGTGCCAGACGGTAGCCAATATTACCGCCACCGGCAATCATGATATTACGCGATGGGCGCTGTTTTTGACGTCGCAGATCTTCCACAATAATCGGAATGTGTTTTGGCTCTGCCAGGAAGAAGACCTCGTCACCGGGTTGAATGGTGACTTCGCCGTTGGGCATGACCACCTCATCTTTACGGTAGATGGCGACAATGCGGGTGATGACGTCTTTTGGCAGATAGTTTTTGATCTCTTTGATCTTTTTGCCGGCGAGAATACTGCCGGTAAAGGCACGTACCGCAATCAGTCGGACTTTTCCTTTGGCGAAATCAATTACCTGCAGAGAACCGGGATATTGAATCAGCTGCAGAATATAGTCGGTTACCAGCGCTTCCGGGCTGATTAATACGTCGATTGGCAGAATGTCGATATTGTGTTCGCGATCAAACAGCTCAGGCCTGTCCAAATAGGAGCGGCTGCGTACGCGTGCAATTTTGGTGCCGGTCTTATGCAGAATATGGGCAATCTGGCAGGCCAGAATATTGGTCTCGTCGTTCTGTGTGGCGGCAATAAGCATGTCCGCATCTTCCAGGCCTGCCTGTTCTAAAACATCGGGGTGGGAAGCGTGTCCCGCGACAGTGCGGATATCTAATCGGTCTTGTAAACGCTGCAGGTGGGCGTTATCCAGGTCGACCACGGTGACATCGTTGTTTTCGTTTGCCAGCAGTTCAGCCAGAGATGAGCCGACCTGGCCGGCGCCTAAAATTACGATATTCATAGATAAGAAAGAGGTCTCTTATTGGCACTGTGGGCAGCCTAATCAATTGCCGCAGTCATTGTGCCTTTAGTTTTAGGTAATAAGCATACATTTTACGCCTAAACTGGCGGATTAAACAGCCATTAAACCGGGTTTTTAGGGTCAATCTCCAAGGTTTTTAATTTGCGATAGAGATTGGTGCGGTCTACGCCGGAGCGTTTTGCCGTTTCGGAAACATTGCCGCCTGTCTCCCGTAGCAGTTGACTCAGATAGGCTTTCTCAAACAGCTCTTTGGCCTGTTTCAGATTGATGCTGGTATCGATGCCCATCTCACTGTTCTCGGCCTGTTCCGGTTGCGTTAAGGCGGATTTAACCTCGTTATCTGTGATATCGCCAGAACCCAGAATCAGTAGTTTCTGGATCAGATTCTGCAGTTCGCGTAAATTACCGGGCCAGCTATACTGACGTAAAATATTTTGTGCCGAGACACTGAAGTGGCGGTAGTTCAGACCGTCGTGCGTCACCAGCTGATTGATGAAGTACTCAATCAGTTCGGGAATATCTTCACTGTGCTGGCGCAGTGCCGGCACCTGAATCGGCATGACTTGCAGTTTCTGATAGAGGTCCTCGCGTAAGCGGCCTTCCGCGTGGGCGCTATCGAGTCCGGTTTTACTGAGCACGATAATACGGATGTCCAGCTGTACATCACTGTCACGCTGTTTGCACTCATAACAGTGCTTGTTTAACAAGTTGGCTAAAATACGTTGGCTGGCATCATTCAGTTGATCGGCATTGGTAATCACCAAGCTGCCGCCATCCAGAGCACGTAGTTGATTGAGCAGCTCAGAGCTCTGTTCGCTATCCGCTTTTTGTGCCAGAGCATTAAAGTCTTTAGCGTATAAAACCAGCAGGCCTGCCTCTTTTCTATCGCTGGTTTTGTGCAGCGCTTTGGCAAAGTGTTTTTTACCGGTGCCGGCTTCACCGGTCACCAGCACCGGCATGCTGTATTTGGCTAAACGCTCTATGGTTTCGCGCAGCGCCAGTACCGCTTTGCTTTTGCCGATCGGCAGAATCTGCTCGGGCAGTGTCTGCTTTAGTTGACGGTTCTCCTGGTTAAGACGGGTGTGCTCCAGAGCGCGCTCGGCAATGACAATCAGTTTGGCCAGTGAGAGTGGCTTTTCTAAAAAGTCATAGGCGCCCAGCTTGGTGGCCTCAATAGCGGTCTCGATGGTGCCGTGACCCGACATCATGACAATGCTGGTTTGATCCAGTAAAGGATCGGTGTGCATCTCTTTCAGCAGGCTGATGCCGTCAATATCCGGCATCCATACATCTAAAAAGATCACATCCGGTACCTGAGTGCGCCACGCCTCTTTGGCCTGCATACCATTGGCCGCGGTGTTGGTTTGATACCCTTCCTCATCGAAAATTTCTTGCATTAAGCTGCGGATATCTTTCTCATCATCCACAATTAAAATTTTGCCTGGTTTCATACCGTCTGTTCACTCAAAATTATAGGTAGATCAATTATAAAGCAGGTGCCGCCCTCTGTGGGAGGCTGTAACCGTATCTGTCCACTGTGCTCTTCAACAATTTTACGCACAATCGCCAGACCCAGTCCGGTGCCTTTGGGTTTGTCGGTGGCATAGGGCTCAAAGATCCAGTTTTGAGCCTCCTCTTCAATACCTGGGCCATTATCGCAAAGGGTAATGCTCAACTCGCTCAGATCGGCCGAGCACTGGGAGGTCACCACAATTTCGGCATTTTCAGTCTGCTCGGTGGCTTCAATCGCGTTTTTGATCAGGTTATGGAACAGTTGTCGCAGGCGTGATGCATCGGCCATGATATTTGGGCATTGCGGATCCAGCTGGTGGTGAATGCACCAGGTCGCCTCTCGGCTCTGATACATAAGGACGATGTCCTCCAGCAAGGTATTGATATTGGTTGGTCGCAGCTGGGCTTCAGGGGTATTGGCATAATCGGAGAAGGCTTCAACCAGTGTCTGCATGGCGCCGACCTGTTCGGTAATGGTGTTGGTCATACGTGCCAGCAGCGCCTGATCATCTCCTTCCAGTTTGGAGTGCAGTTTGTAGTTCAGGCGTTCCGCGGAGAGTTGAATCGGTGTTAACGGGTTTTTGATCTCATGCGCTAAGCGGCGCGCCACATCACTCCACGCCGCATTGAGCTGGGCCTGAACCAGTTGGGTAATGTCGTCGATAACGATAACAAATCCGCCGATCTTCTGATCAATACTGGGCAGAGTGGAGCCATGCAGCAGCAGGATCTTCTGACTCTGTTTACAGGAAAACTTGTACTGCAGACTCCAGTTGTCTTCGCTGTTTTCAAACAGCGGCTGAATCTGCTCAAACAGGTCCTTCAGATGCACATTCTCCTCATGAGCGATAATGTCGATAAACTTCTTGCTGATATGACGATTGAGGTGGGTGTTTAAAATGGTGGCGGCGGCATCGTTTGAGGTACGCAGGCGTTTATTCATATCAAAAGTTAATACGCCGCTGGAGAGGTTCTGAATAATCGCCTGCAGGTAGAGTTTTTGCACTTCGGTCTGCTGGTGCCCGATTTTAATATCATTACGGGCTTGGGCGATTTTCTGAATCATATCGTTGAAGGATTTAATCAGCACCCCAAAATCATCCTCGCGGTCGGTGGGCATTTTAATGCTGTAATCACCGCGTGAGACGGCGGCTGTGCCTCGCGCCAGTGTGCGGATTGGGCGGGTCATATTCTGTACGACACGGATGGTAAACAGCAGCGTTGTCAGCAGAGTCAGCAGCAGTACCATCGATAGAATCAAGGTGAAACTGGCCGTTAAAGGGCCTTTGAGGTAGGAGAGCTCTTTGTATTGACCGGAGGCAACCTTGACCGACTCCGCCAGATCGGTCACTCCGGACGGGATATTAAACAGAACTTGCAGCGCATAGTTACCTTTGAGCTGCAGATCTGAGAATGGGATAATTACGCGGATGATCTCCTGTGACTGGGTCGCGCCCGGCTGGGTCTCAATGGCGGCATAGGTTTTTTTCTGGCGAATCTGCTGAAACAGGTTAGCGCCGGGCGGAGAGGGTAGGATATCGGTATCACTCAGGCTGCTGAAAGCGATCAGCTGTTGGTTGGAGTGGTACAGTGCCACCTCTTGGGCATTCAATTTCGCTCGAATGGTACTGACACCGACAAACGGTGATGAGGCGAGCAGAGAACCGTTCTCCTGGGCGACGTTCAGGGTCAGGTTGAGGCTATCAATGGTTTTGTTGTCCAATACGGTGCGCACCAGTGTGGAGGCGTTTTCCAGCGCGACCTCGGTTTTCACATCAAACCACTGGTGGATGCCCTGCTGGATAAACACCAGTGCAAAATAGAAGATAGTGGCCACCGGAATTCCCAGTAGCAGGGTAAAAATGGCGGTAATACGCACCGTAATCTTAATGCCGGGTACTCGCTGTCGGTAGCGTTTGCGCAGCTCCCATAAAGTTTTGAGCAGCATGATCAGCAGCACTACCGTACCGATAACGGTAAACAGCAGCAGGCTGGAGTAGGCATCGGCAAACTCTGATGCATTTTGCAGAATCTGGCTCATCATAATCAATGCAATCAGCAGGGCACTGGAGAGCACCGCTAACCAGCCGTACTGTTTTACATTTTGCCAATTGATTGTGTTCATAACCAACTCTTCGGTGTGTAAATGGTGGTTTCAAACCAACCGCTGTCAAGTTGCCATTCGGGATCTACTAGGGAATTTAACACGAGTGGCGCCGGGAGTCTCCATGGATTGAGCTGAATATTGAGTTTCAGGGTGTATTTTTGTGCGGGATGCAGCTCCGACAGGGAGACGATCGGAAAGGCCGATAGAGTTCCTAGAGTCCTAAGTGCTTCATCCAGCGAGCTAAAGGTCTGTACCTTATTGTTACGTTCATTGACCAGGGTATAGCGATTGTTGAACCCGGAGTAGCTGAGCTGCGTGTAGTAGAGCACATTGCGACGCTCTCGATGGTATTTGATGCCGATAAAGCGGTGGTGTTCGTGCAGAGCAATTTCGGTCTGAAAGGTAAGTGTAACCTCATTGTGGATCGCCTCAATGACTGAGTCCGGCAGGTTAAACTGGCTGTGAGAGTCAAATAGCAGTTGCTGCTCCTGCTGGTAGTCGGTTACCTGCAAAATACGGATCTCATCCGAGGCGACGGCCACTGATGTTTGCAAAATCAGCAGGCCTGCCAGGATAAAGCACAGGTAGTTGCAGAGCATTCGATGGCAGTGGATAAGCGCGTTGAATTGGGTTTTCATCGGCCACCGCTCCATGCTAAAGCGTTTTTTCCAGCAGACAGTAAAAGAAACCGTCCATGCCGTTTGTGCCCGGCAAAATCTGACGTCCCGGTGTCTCGCTAAAGGTCATGCCCCATTCGGCTTCGATCGGTTTTACCTTGGCAGTCGCTTCGCTTTCGATAAAGTGCTGCATCTGCAGGGTGTTCTCTTGCGGCAGCACGGAGCAGGTGGCATACAGCATCTGCCCGCCCGGTTTCAGCAGTGGCCACAGCGCCTGCAGAATGCTGTTCTGGGTTTCCACCAACTGCTCAATGTCTTCCAAAGTACGATGCCACTTAATATCAGGGTGGCGACGAATAATGCCGGTGGCCGAACAGGGCGCATCCAGCAGGATTTTGTCGTACTGTTCGCCGTTCCACCATGTATCCGGCTGTGAGGCGTCACCAACAGTATAGTCTGCCTGCAGATCGAGACGATAGAGGTTTTCAGCCAAGCGATCAAGACGCTCAGGCTCCTTCTCTAAAGCAAACACCTTGGCCTGGTTGTTCGACATTTCCAGCAGATGGGAGGTTTTTCCCCCAGGGGCGGCGCAGGCATCGAGTATGGATTCGCCGGCTTGCGGCTGCAGTATTAGCGCAGCCTGTTGTGCTGCCGGGTCCTGCACGCTAAAGCCGCCCTCTTCATAGCTTGGTAGTTGCGAGATGTCGGTACTTTTGCTCAGTACTATCGCTTGTGGTGTATTCGGGTGTGCGCTGGCTTCGACCTCGGCCTGCTGTAACTTCTGCAGCAGCGCCTCGCGTGACTGCTGCATGCGGTTGACTCGCAAGGTCAGCGGAGCCTGTTCATTATTGGCCTCTAAGATCGCTTGCCAGTTATCCGGATAAGCTTTGCGCATCTGTTTGACGATCCACTGAGGGTGCGAATAGCGATAGGCAGGCTTGAGATCCACTTCGGCGCAGATCTCATCTTTTTCACGCAAGAAGCGTCTTAAAACTCCATTTATCAAAGCTTTGGCCCATGGCTTCTTCAGCGATTTGGTGACGCTGACCGTCTCCGATACCGCGGCATGCTCTGGGGTGTCCATATACAGAATTTGATAGAGCCCCAGCAGAATCAGCTGATTGACGTCCTCATCTTTGGCTTTCATCGGTTTGTTAAGCAGGTGGGCGCGAATGGCCTCCAAACGATCCTGCCAGCGCAGGGTGCCTAACACCAGGTTTTGAGTAAAGTTGCGTTCGCGGCGGTCACTGAATTGCGCCAAGCCCTCTGGCAGAGACTGACTTAAAGAGCGGCCGTCTTCAATCACCGTTAAACAGATTTTAAGCGCCACAAAGCGGGTGTTGATCGGTTTGGCGGCACTCATTTAGAACGGGTGTCCCTGCAGTTGGCGCGATTGCGCAAAGTCATAAGCGGCCATGGCTTTTTTGCCGGCCGGCTGCAGTTGGGTAATCCAGATAGGCTGATCGCCAGTGGCGATTAACATGCCCTGTTTTTCAACGGCCATAACCAGGCCTGGTGAATTTGCAGCCGCTGTTTCCGAACTGTTTTCTGCAATATGCGCCTGTAAGATGCGCAATGGTTTGTCTTGAAACTGGGTGAAAGCGACCGGCCACGGATTGAAAGCCTGAATTTTTCTGACAATGGTCTGCGCAGGCTGCTGCCAGTTGATTTCCGCTTCCGCTTTATGCATTTTTTCAGCATAAGTCACTAAGGATTCATCCTGCTGCTGCGGCTGCAACTGTGCATTTTGCAGCTGCTCTAAAGTGGCCATTAAGGCGTCACAGCCCAGCGTGCTTAAGCGGTCATGCAGTGTTTGCGCTGTGTCATTCGGTTCGATTTTAGTGGTGACTTTATAGAGCATGTCACCGGTATCCAGGCCGATGTCCATCTGCATAATGGTCACTCCGGTTTCGGCGTCGCCGGACTCGATCGCACGCTGAATCGGAGCAGCGCCACGCCAGCGTGGCAGTAGAGAGGCGTGAATGTTCAAGCAGCCGTGCTTTGGCATCTCTAACACCGCTTGCGGCAAAATAAGACCGTAGGCGACCACAATCATCAGGTCGGCGTTTAGTGCGGCCAGCTCCTGTTGCGCCGCTTCGTCACGCAGGCTTTGTGGTTGATAAACCGGAATATTATGCGCTACAGCCAGGTTTTTAACCGGGCTGGCGGTGAGCTTGCGGCCGCGGCCAGCAGGGCGGTCCGGCTGGGTATAAACGGCGATGACATTGTGTTCGGAGTCGAGCAGGGCTTGCAGAGGCGCCACTGAAAAGTCAGGCGTCCCCGCAAAAATGATATTAAGTGGTTGGGTCATATTGTGGCAGGCCTGATGCTTAGTGCTTCTGTTCATTCATGTGCTTGCGGAACTGCTGCAGTGCACGCGTACGTTTAAGACCTGATAGGTGATCAATAAACATTTTACCGTTTAGGTGGTCAATCTCATGTTGAAGACAGACGGCAAGCAGATCGTTGGCTTCAATCTCAATCATTTTGCCGTCGCGATCCATGCCTTGAACGATAATATCACTTGGTCGATTCACTTTGGCATAGACCCCCGGCAGCGACAAGTAGCCCTCTTCCCAGGAGATTTTACCGGCAGACTGAATGATTTCCG
>CAZNML010000001.1:17208-46045 GCA_964574275.1 uncultured Thiosulfatimonas sp.
CACATCCACCACAATAATGCGTTCTTGCACCGCGATCTGAGGTGCCGCCAGACCGATGCCTGGGGCGTCATACATGGTGTAGAACATGTCATCAATCAGTTTATCAATGTCATCCGACATCTCTGTAACCGGTGTGCAAACTTGTCGTAAACCCTCTTCAGGGTAGAGAACGATATCGAGTTTTTCCATAGCGTCGTTTATACTTAATTTATTCAATTCCTTATATTATATCTGACTATGTCAAGTTTTTCCGATTTACCCAGTCTGTTGCCGTTTCATTTGAACTACTTCACTGCAGAACAGGTGAAGCTGGTTGAGCGCTATTTTGGTTGTTTAAATCAGGCGCTGGCGGCGAGCGAATCGGACTGGCAGGCCGCGAATATTGCTAAGAAATCGCAACTAGCAGGCCTGTTTGATGCGGATCTGGCCAAACGGGTTGAGGCGACCCTGGAGTGGGGAGAGCAGGACAATCAGTCTTTACTGCCTCTGGGGGCTGAGCACTATCCACAGCGTTTACAGCAGATCAGTGATCCGCCGATACTGTTATCCGTGCGCGGCTCGGTCAGTTCGCTGAATGACCCGCAGTTAGCCATTGTCGGCAGCCGGCACGCCTCCAAGCTGGGGATGAATTCTGCCAAAGATTTTGCACACTATCTGTCGGACCAGGGCTTGGGGATTACCAGTGGGCTGGCGCTGGGCATTGATACCGCCGCCCATGAAGGCGGTCTGTTGGGGATTGGCAAAACCGTGGCGGTGGTGGCGACCGGACTGGATCGGATCTATCCGGCCAGAAACAAGGCACTCGGCCATCAAATTGTCGAGCAGGGGGCGATGGTGTCCGAGTTCCCGTTGGGCAGCAAACCTCTGGCATTTCACTTTCCACAACGCAATCGTATTATCAGTGGTTTGAGTGTCGGCACTTTGGTGGTTGAGGCGGCACTGAAAAGCGGCTCTTTGATTACCGCTCGCAGCGCACTGGAGCAGGGGCGAGAGGTGTTTGCGATGCCAGGGTCCATTAATAACCCTCAGGCCAAGGGCTGCCATCAGTTAATTAAGCAGGGCGCCAAACTAGTTGAATCCGGTCAGGATATTTTTGAGGAGCTGGCCGGTATTATTGAGTTAAAACCGACCACAGTGCCTGTTCAGTACGAGCATTCTAGCGAGACAAAATTGGAGCTGGAAACCAATGCGCGGATTCTGGCCTATCTGCAGTATGAGCCGATCAGCCTGGATGAGCTGGTGGTGCTGTCGAAAATGCCGGTGTCTGAGATTTTAAGTCAGATGACTCTATTAGAGTTGTCGGGTGAGGTTGAGGCGTTGTCAGCTGGGCGTTGGCGACGAATTAAATAAGCTCAAATTAAGGTCAAATTAAGCTCAGGGCCATCACTGTTCGGGGTGCAGGTAGATAATACAAGTGACCTCATTGCCTTTTTCTGAGTAGTGAATCTCATCAAAACTCAGTTTATTGGCCATCATAATGCCTCGGCCGTGGTTATCCATGGCGCGCTCAATAGAGAAATCCATATAGGGGGTGCTGTCAAAACCCTGTCCCATGTCGGTAATGGTAATAGACATTTGATCTGCGAGATGCTCAATGCTGACATTGACCTGTTTATCGCGATTCTCTTCCAGTTGCAGGCGGCGATGGATCTCTGCCTGTAACTGTTCGTCATGAATTAAACGGGTTTTTTCAGCATAGCCGATGCCCAAATTACCGTGCTCAATGGCGTTGATCATCAGTTCAAACAGACCAATACCGGCTTTTTGTGGTTTTGGGGTCAGATAAGCCAGAATATTGGAGAGGTGTTTCGCCTGTTCAAGGGTTCTAAAGCTGAAGTGTGCATCCTTAAGCAGGTTTGAGGTTTGTGCCAGGTAGTAGTCGCTGTTGACCACCTGCTGGTGATTGGTAAAGCCTTTTACTGCGGCTTCAACAATGGAGAGCAGGTGGGTTTTGGTAAAAGGTTTGAGCAGGTAGTAGAAGGCACCCGCCTCAATCCCGCGGTTGATCTCTTCATGACTGTCGGCGGAAGTCTGCAGAATCGCCGGTACCATCTCATAGCGAGCATCAGATTTAAGCTCTTTGAGCAAAGTGATGCCATCTTTATTGGGCATCAGATAGTCAAGCAGGTAGGCGCTAAAGTAGTCCGCCGGATGGCTGACAATAATCTCTTTGGCTTCGACTCCATCCTGCGCGGTAATGACCTCGTAATCGGAGTCTTTAAAGTAGGCGCACAGCAACGCT
The DNA here is from genome assembly GCA_964574275.1 of uncultured Thiosulfatimonas sp. Classification (GTDB taxonomy): domain Bacteria; phylum Pseudomonadota; class Gammaproteobacteria; order Thiomicrospirales; family Thiomicrospiraceae; genus Thiomicrorhabdus. Next base: position 19,451 of record CAZNML010000001.1, read on the forward strand.
AAGCTGGTTGGATCATCATCGACTAACAGTAAACGACGTGGTGCTGAAGCGGTGAGCTCTTGTGCTGACATAATGCGTTACTCTTAAAACCTTATACTTTAATAATAATACTCTAGCTACTTTTTTAAATAAGTAGTTGTTTGTATTTTAGCCGAATAATTCAGGTTTTTATCATTATAAAAAATTGGGGTTTGATAAAAACTTGGCTTTATTTTCAGATTTAATTTGCAAAACGCGTCAAAGTTTTGCACCCTTTAAAAATAGAGTGAATGTACACATTAATTTTTTTTAGAGTTTGGAATCGATGACAAATTTGGTAATTGTGGAGTCCCCTGCAAAGGCGAAGACCATTGAAAAATATCTGGGTAAAGACTTTACGGTGCGCTCCAGTTATGGACATATTCGTGATATTCAGAAGAAAGGTATGGGGATTGATCTGGAAAATGGTTTTCTTCCCAACTATGAGATATCAGCGGATAAACGCAAAAACGTGACCGAACTGAGAAAGTTGACCAAACAGGCTGAAACAGTCTGGCTGGCAACTGATGAGGACCGCGAAGGGGAAGCCATTGCCTGGCACCTAGCGGAAGCCCTAAAGTTAGATATTAACGATACAAAACGTATTGTATTTCATGAAATTACCAAGCCAGCGATTCAGAAAGCGATTGCGGAACCGCGCACTGTAGATATGGATCTGGTTGAGGCGCAGCAGGCGCGCCGTATTTTAGACCGCATTGTGGGTTTTGAGCTGTCGCCGATTCTATGGAAAAAAATCCGCACAGGTCTGTCTGCCGGGCGTGTGCAGTCGGTGGCGGTGCGTTTGATTGTTGAACGTGAAAGAGAGATTGAAGCGTTTGAATCGACCTCGGTGTTCAAGGTGCAGGGTACTTTGAATCTGTTGGATGACAGCGGCAAAGAAGTGGGAATTTTAGAGGTAAAACGTACCGCCTCGTTTGATAGCGAAGCGCAAGCGACCGAATTCCTGGAAGCGGTCGCCAAAGCCAATCTGTCGGTACTGTCTCTGGAAGAGAAACCGGCAAAACGTTCACCGAAAGCACCGTTCACCACCTCTACGCTGCAGCAGGAGGCCTCCTCAAAATTAGGTTTCTCCGTTAAGCAGACGATGATGGTGGCGCAGCGTTTATATGAGTCCGGAAAGATCACCTATATGCGTACCGACTCGGTTAATCTGTCTGAGTTGGCGATTGAACAGGCAGCGGAAGTGATTAAGAAAGACTACGGTGCAGACTACAGTCACTCCAGACGTTATAAGACTAAAAATGCCGATGCCCAAGAGGCACACGAAGCGATCCGACCGACCGATTTCTCCATGAAAGAGGTTGAAGGCGAACGCAATGAGCAGCGCTTGTATCAGCTTATCTGGCGCCGTACTATGGCCTCGCAGATGGCGGATGCTCAGCTCAAAAGAACCACGGTCGACATCGGCATTGATCTGCTGCCGGGCGACAAGTTTACCGCCAAAGGTGAGGTTGTCGTCTTTGATGGTTTCTTAAAAGCTTACGATCTGGATGGTAAGGCTGAAGATGGACTGTTGCCGCCAATGAAAGTGGGGCAGAACTTAAGCGTGGCTGAGCTGGTCGGGCGTGAGAGTTTCAGTCGAGCTCCGGCGCGTTACAATGAAGCGAGCCTGGTTCGTACTCTGGAAGAGATGGGGATCGGGCGACCGTCAACCTATGCGCCAACCATTGATACTGTGCAGCAGCGTGGTTATGTCGTTAAGGAAGATCGCGAAGGGAAAGAGCGTGCTTACCGTCAGATCACTTTAAATGCGGATAAGCTGGCGGCGGAAACCTTGACCGAGATGGCCGGCAGTGAGAAAAACAAGCTGTTCCCGACGGATATTGCCGGGATTGTCACCAACTTCCTGGTGAAGCATTTTGGGGATGTTTTAGACTATCAGTTTACCGCCAAGGTGGAAGACAAGTTCGATACCATTGCCAAGGGTGATATTCAGTGGCAGGTGATGCTGGATGAGTTCTATAAGCAGTTCCACCCTAAAGTTGTAGCAGCGGAAGATGTTTCGCGTGAAGAGGCGGGACAGGCACGTCTATTGGGTGAGCACCCTAAAAGCGGTAAGCCGATGTTCGTTAAGATCGGGCGTTTTGGGCCTTATGTTCAATTGGGCGATGGTGAAAATGATGAGAAGCCGACTTTTGCCAGCTTGATGCCGGGGCAGAAGATGGATCTGCTGACGCTGGATCAGGCGTTGGATCTGTTTAAATTGCCACGAGAAGTGGGCGAGATGCCGGAGTCGTATCATGCGACGGCGGTTGACGGTTCTGAATTTGGTGTGGAAAAAGGTCAGATGATCATTGCCAAGCAGGGGCCGTTTGGTCCCTATTTGGAGTATGGCGTGAAAAAATACGCACCTATTAAAGGCTTTGACCCTTTGAGTATTGAGCTGGAAGATGCGGTGACGCTGATTGAGGCTAAAATTCAGGCCGAAGCGGATAAGATCGTTAAAACTTTCCCGGGCACAGATGTCAAGATCCTGAAGGGCCGTTGGGGGCCTTATATTACGGATATGGTGACCAAAAAGAACGCAAAAATCGCTAAAGATGAAGATGCGCTTGAACTGAGTTTAGAAGAGTGTCAAAAACGTCTGGATGAGGCGCCGGAACCTAAAAAACGCGGGCGTGCTGCGAAAAAAGCACCAGCCAAGAAAGCCGCGGCTAAAAAGACGACGGCGAAAAAAATCGCCGCTAAGAAGCCGGCTGCCAAGAAGAAGGCGCCAGCGAAAAAGCCAGCCGCTAAAAAAGCACCGGCCAAGAAAACCACGGCTAAAAAACCGGCAGCTAAAAAAGAGTCGTAGCTCAGTTTCTAGCGTTAATCAGGCCTGCTCAAGTTTGCTTTGCTAAACTGAGCAGGCCTGTTTGTTTCTGCAGACAGTAAATCACGGATTTAATTCGTATTCAGGTTCAGGCAACCTGTTCAGAAGTCGTTAACTGTTCCGAAAATTGGTAAAACTGACCTTTCCCGTGGTGTTTTGCGTGGTACATAGCGGTATCTGCCGCTTTCATTAGGGATTGACGATCCTTTGCCTGTTCGGGGTAATGGGCGATGCCGATACTGGAACCGATATGGATCTCATGCTGTTGGATATAGAAGGTCTGTTTGAGTCGCGCGGTAATGCGCTGTGCAATCTCGTCTGAGGATAAGTTGCTTAAGCACTGCTGGTAGTAAAACACAAATTCATCACCACCCACGCGCGCCAGTAGGGCGCTATCCGGAATCAGTTTCTCAATCTCATGGCCGACGGCTTGCAGCAGCAGGTCACCAATATCATGACCCAGGGTGTCATTCACCTGTTTGAAGTTATCCAGATCTAAAAACATCAGCGTGATGTCATGGCCGGTATCCAGATCCTGTTCCAGTTGTGTGTAGAGCTTATTGCGATTGGCCAGACCGGTAACACCGTCAATATTGGCCAAATTATCCAGCGCCTTTTGTGTGCGTTTAAGGTCGGTAATATCAGAGTGAATAAAGCTGTAGTGCAGACTCTGAGTGGTGTCGTGAAAGATCTTCTGCACACTGATGCGGCTGGCCAGTTTTAACTGATGGTCATCGTCGTACAGATTGAGTTCACCGCGCCAGCTGCCATCCTGTTTGAGTGCTGTCTCAATGGAATCGTCCGGCTGCGTTTGCAGGCTGTTAAGCAGTGTCAGCAGCGGCATGCCCTCTAACTCGTCTTTGCTTTTTGACAGTGTCTGACTCAGTGCTTGATTACAGCGTAGAATGTTCATCTGCGCATCGGCAATGGCAATGCCTTCCGATGCGTGTTCGATAATGGTGGCATCGACTTCGAGCTCATCCTCAATCCACTTCTGCGCACTGACGTCCAGACGAATGGCCGATATTTTATCGATCTCACCGTCTTCACCATAAAACACCTGTCCTTTGTCATGCACCCAGAGGTAGTGTCCATCGGTATGTTGCACGCGGTGGGTGCATTCAAAAAACTTCTGTTCACCGCTGAGTATCTTTAAAAACCCCTGTTGCACGGCCTGTTGATCTTTGGGGTGGATACGCTGTTGCAGATCATGCAGATTATTCAGCAGTTCGTCTTTCGACAGGCCAATCATCTTTTTCCATTGAGCGGAAAACTGAGCCTCATTGCTTTTAATGTGCCACTCCCAGTAAGCAAACTGTTCGTTCTGCATCAGACTTTGCAGTTGACGGTCTTCAGAACGGTGCTTGTGTTTCAGGTCTTTCAGTCTCTGTTTGTGGTATAGCGCCTGCTGTGTCAGTGCACGCTGCTGTTTTTGAATGACCAGCGTCGGCAGCAAGCTAAGCAGGCACAAGAGTGCAAACAGAGCGAACAGCAGTTGCTGTGGCACGAGCGGTATGTACGTTAAAGCGCTGTGTGATATGGAGTTTGGAAACTGCTGCTGCCACAGTACCACGGCAAAGCTTAACCACAACAGCAATAAGAGCGCTGGCTTGCTTAACAGGGAGAGAGTCGAATTTATCATTGGAGTGTTTTAATCTATTAAAAAAGTTAGAGCTAATTATATAGTGCTGTTTTTTATAGGGTAATGGATAAAAAATGGGTGCCTATAAGAAAAACTTGTTCAATTTCAGTGAGGTATCGACTCTGTCATGGTGTGCAGATGCAGTGTTGTATGGGTGGTTGAGTGTGATTTGCGGGATGTGCGCTCGCAAAACCAGCGTTAAACGGTTATTGCCACGGAAAATAGGAAGATAAAGTCTTTAATTCGGGCTGATCACTGTAATCCGTTTTCCATCTTCAGCAGTATTTTAGTAAAATACTTCTTTTATTTTTGGCATTGACCTATCTGAATTCGGATTTACGGATTCACTGATTGAAGAGAGAGCTCCATGAAGCAGCAAATTGTGCATATTTTGACCCACGTGATTCAGCAACTAAAACAGCAGGCTGTTCTGCCTGAAGACGCAAATCCGCGCATCAATGTTGAAAATACACGTGATAAGTCACATGGAGACCTGGCGACCAATCTGGCGATGATGGCAACCAAGATGGCAGGTATGCCGCCGCGCGCTTTGGCTGAAAAGATTGTTGAGGTTATCGAAGCGATGGATGATCGCGGTTCAGTGGAGAAGGTTGAAATTGCCGGACCTGGTTTTATTAATTTCTTTATGAAAGATGATGCGAAATTTGCCATTGTTGAGCAGGTTTTTCAAAAAGGTGCGGAGTTTGGCCGCTGTAATGTGGGGCAAGGTAAGTCGGTACTGGTTGAGTTTGTTTCTGCCAACCCAACGGGGCCTCTGCATGTCGGTCATGGTCGTGGTGCGGCTTATGGTGCCAGTGTGGCCAATTTGCTGGATGAAGCCGGTTTTGAGGTTGCGCGTGAGTACTATGTCAACGATGCCGGCCGTCAGATGGATATCCTGGCAACGTCAGTCTGGCTGCGTTATCTAGCGATCTGTGGTGAGGAGTTTACCTTCCCGAGTAATGGTTATAAGGGTGATTACATCTTTGAGATCAGTGAACAATTGAAAAGTGAGCACGGTGAAACTTTACGCAAGCCGGCTTTCGAAGTATTTACCGGGGTGTGTGCCGATGAGGGGCAAACCGACGGCAATAAAGAGCAGCATATTGATGATCTGATTGCCAAAGCGAAGAATCTGCTGGGTTCCAGACACTACGATGTGGTGTTTGACATGGCTCTGAACTCTATTTTAGGGGACATCAAAGACGACCTGTCTGGTTTTAATGTTAACTTTGAAAACTGGTTCTCTGAACGCTCTCTGATGGACAGCGGTGTGATTGATGCTGCGCTGGAAAAACTGCAGCAGGCCGGTAAGATTTATGAGCAGAATGGCGCTTTATGGTTCCGTTCTACCGAGTATGGTGATGAGAAAGACCGTGTTGTTGTGCGAGATAACGGCTTGAAAACCTACTTCGCTTCGGATATCGCTTATCACTTCAATAAGCTGGAGCGTGGCTTTGATGTACTGATCGATGTCTGGGGTTCGGATCATCACGGTTATGTGCCTCGTGTGCGTGCAGCGATGCAGGCACTGGATACCAATCCGGATGCGTTAGAGGTGCTGCTGGTTCAGTTTGCGGTATTGTATCGCGGTGGTGAGAAGTTGGCGATGTCGACACGTAGCGGACAATTTGTGACTCTGCGTGAACTGCGTGAAGAGGTCGGGGTGGATGCCGCGCGTTTCTTCTATGTGCAGCGTAAGTCTGAGCAGCATATGGATTTTGATTTGGATTTAGCCAAGTCTCAATCGAATGAGAACCCGGTTTACTATATTCAATATGCGCATGCGCGTATCTCTGGCGTAATTCAACAGGCGGCCGACAAGGGCTATACGTTAGATACACAAGCTGGCCTAGCTACTTTGGATCAGTTGGATCTGGAGCAGGAGAGTGATCTGGCGGTACTGCTGGCTAAATACCCAGAGATTATTGCACGTTCTGCGCTGGCCTATGAACCGCATCAGATCGCTTACTATCTAAAAGACCTGGCACAAGGTTTACATGCTTACTACAACGCCTGTCACTTTGTGGTGGAAGATGACAATATCCGTAATGCTCGTTTAACCCTAGTATTGGCAGTACAGCAGGTTATCAAAAACGGTTTGGCAATTTTGGGTGTTTCTGCACCTGAGAAGATGTAAAGAAAATAAATTCTTTTACCCCCGTTACTTCAGAATAACGACAGTAATGGGGGGATTATTGACTCCTATTCAACAGCGGTTGAATCATTAAGGTGATCCATGTCACGAGACTACCGTTACGGACATAATGCAAAAACCAAAGGCTATCAGCGGCGCTCGCAGCAAGCTTCCAGTAAGCCTCAGAAAATTGCCGTCGGTAAGATCTGGCTGGTCGGCGCTCTGTTATCCGTTAATCTGCTTGGCGGCTTTCTGGTGGTCAAACACTTTATGTCAGTCTCAGACGCGCCAGAAGAGGTTGCGCCTTCAAAGATCTATGCAGAAGTAACGCAGCCGCTGGTTGAACCTAATAAAACCATTACCGTTGAGGCGTTGCCGGTTCAACCGGAGCCAGCCGAGCGGGTTCAAACTCAAGCTGATGAGGCCAGTTCAGCACCCAAATACAGCTTCTACCAAGGTTTGAAAGAGTCAGAGGTTGTTGTCAATGCTGAACCGATTTCAGTGGAGCTGGACTCCGCCTATTATATTTTGGCAGGGACTTTTGGCTCAGAGAAGGTAGCTTTGAATGAGCAGAAAAGATTAGACCGTTTAGGTCAGCAGGTCAGGCTAACGCAGATAGAGGGCAAAAAACGTCTTTACTATCGTTTAAGTGTTGGGCCATTTACCGACCGTCTGAAAATGAACGCCAAACGTAACGAGCTTAGACGTTTGGGTGTGGATACGTTGCTGATTAAAGCGAAATAAAACCGTTTTAATAGAGCTCTTTTTCACTCAAATCCAGTTCGTCAATAACCTGGTTACGCCCATTCTCTTTAGCCTTATAGAGTGCCTTATCGGCACGAGCGACAAAGTTGTCAATATGCTCCATAGAGCCATGGTAGTGAGCCACACCAAATGAGGCGGTAATGGTGGTCAGAGGTTCGTTTGAGTTTTTGCGTTTTAGTGTTGATGACTCAATATCCACACGAATCTGTTCCGCGCGATGCCTGGCATCTTCCAGGCTGCTATCGGAAATTAAAATGGCAAACTCTTCTCCACCATAACGACAGATAACCTCATTCTCACGCTGTTTTTTCTTCATGATATTGGCATAGTAACGTAACACGCTGTCGCCAATCAGGTGACCGTAAGTGTCATTGAACTTCTTGAAGTGGTCAATATCGCTTAAGATCAGACACAGGTTGTTCGGGTTGTCTGCCTGGTCTGCGGTTAGAGAGAGCTCTTCTAAAGCATTGTTAAAGGCTTTACGATTGCCGATCTCGGTTAACTCGTCGGTTAGAGCAGCCGCTTGCGCTTCAATCAATTGATCTCTTAACTTGCGTACCTCTTCTGAACTGTCCATCATCTCCAGTTGAAAAGCTCTGCTGCTTTCATTCATAGATTGAGCGGTCTCTACCATGGTATTGGAGATCTTCTTAACTTCTTCGGCATCCAAGTCAGGGTTGGCAAGAGAGTTGGCGCACTCATCGAGCTTTTGAGTATGCGCTTCGAGCTTGTCACTCCAGCTATTCATCTTTTTAACCATGACGTCAACTAAACGGCGGAAGGCACGGTCAAACTCGGAGCTGCTTTCGCTGTCATCTTCAAGCGTCAAGAACTGTTCATACAGACGTTTTCCTGCACGGTCATTGTAGCCAAAAGGGTCATGCAGTATGGCGTCCATCTCTTGGCGAAACTCAGGATTATCGCCTTTGAAATATTGGTACCAAACATAGTAGTTAAGCGGCGTAGGGTTGATCTGTAGCTCATTGAAGGTATCAACAAGGCGATCAAAGATGCGTTTGGCGTTATCGGGTGTATCCTGGATGTTGGTAAACATTCCCTAATTCCTACTATAAGTATGTATGAGTTGGACGAGTGTAAACTTAAAATTCATTCTATCACTAATATTCCGAGTTACACAGAGTAAAACGGCTTGTTGATAAACTGCTCAGGCCTGACTAAATATATTTGTCTATTAAGGAATATAATGAATTATTTAGTTACAATTACTCAATTAAGGCAAGCTTTGCTCTTGTCGATGTTTAGTAAAAGGGTAAGTAATGATTGATCCAAAACAGATAGAAGAGACGGTCCTGAAAATATCGCAGACGATCCCGGGAGGCTTTGGAGAAGCACCGGCAGGTTTAAAGTCACAGATTAGAGCAATTTTGACAGCCAGCCTGGATAAGATGGATATCGTCACGCGTGAGGAGTTTGATATTCAGAAGGCAGTGTTGGCAAAGACTCGTGCTAAGTTGGAGCAGCTAGAGAAAAAACTGGCTGAGCTAGAGTCCGCTCAGCAGTGACTTTGATTATGTTGGCGGTGAATTAACAATGCTTGCCTCAATTATTACGCGTGCCAGTGTTGGTCTGAATGCACCGGTGGTGAATGTTGAAGTGCATGCCAGCAATGGCTTGCCTGCGCTCTCGATTGTTGGGCTGCCTGAAGCGTCGGTTAGAGAGAGTAAGGAGCGTGTACGCAGTGCGCTTTTAAGCAGTGGCTTTCAACTGCCTCCAAAACGGATTACCGTTAATTTAGCGCCTGCAGATCTGCCTAAGTCCGGTGGACGTTACGATTTAGCTATTGCGCTTGGAATTTTAATTGCGACCAAGCAATTGCAGGTTGACGGCATTGAGAATTTTGAATTCTATGGCGAGTTAGGCCTAAATGGCGAACTGCGCCCAGTTGTGGGTCTGATCGCGGCACTGATCCATGCACGAGAGTCGAACAGGGTCTCCATTATTCCGCAAGCGAGTGCGGAGCAGGCGCAGGTGATATTGAGCGATCAGGTGGTGGATGGCAGTTCCCAAGCTGTACTGACAGCAAGCACGCTGCTCGAGGTGTGTGAGTTTTTACTGCAAAGGTCGCAGCTTGCAAGCGTTCAACCCTATCAGAGTGAGCCGGTCGCCTCTGCTCAGGATCTGGCAGATATCGCTGGACAGTCGCAAGCTAAACGGGTGCTGGAGTTGTCTGCCAGTGGTGGGCACTCTCTGTTGATGATAGGCCCTCCAGGTTCAGGTAAAAGTATGCTGGCATCGCGTTTGGTGACGTTGTTGCCGCAGTTAGATGTATCCCAGGCATTAGAGGTTGCCAGTATCTACTCTGTTGCCGGCAAGGCGGTGGATGTGTCGAGCATTCGTCAGACTAAGCTGGTAAGTCCGCATCACTCTGCCTCTGCTGCCTCCATGGTGGGGGGCGGTTCTGTGCCAAAGCCCGGTGCAATCACCCTGGCACATCATGGTGTACTATTTTTGGATGAGTTGCCTGAGTTCACACGCCCTGTGTTGGAAGCGCTACGCGAACCTTTGGAGACACACAGGGTTGAAGTGACACGTGTACAGCAGCAAGTTACCTTTCCGGCTAAGTTCTTACTGGTGGGAGCCATGAACCCGTCGCCCTCTGGCTACTTTGCGGATGATCCTTTTGGTCGTTGTACCGATACACCGGATCAGATAGCACGCTATCAACGCAAGATTTCTGGCCCGTTACTGGATCGAATTGACCTGCATCTTGAGGTGCCTCCGGTTGATATTGAGTCGCTGCAACAGTCCGATATCTCCTCAAATGAGACTAGTGCCATGGTTCGACAGCGAGTGATTGCTGTGCGTCAGCGTCAGTTTGAGCGTCAAGGCTGTCTGAATTCGGAGCTGTCTCCAGCGCAAATCAAACAGTTAATTGTGATTGATGAACGCAGTCAAACACTGCTTAAGCGGGCGGTTGAGCAGATGGGTATCTCGGCCAGAAGTTATCATCGTATTTTAAGGATTGGTCGAACCTTGGCCGATATGTCAGGCAGCACGAATGTGGAAGCGTCTCATATTGCTGAAGCGCTGAGTTACCGTGCGTTTGATCGCAACTCTGGAAACTATTAATGGACTCTTCACTTCTTGTTACCTCTTTGCTGGTTGGTTTGTTAGGCGGTGTGCACTGCTTAGGCATGTGTGGCGGTGTGGTAGGGGCTTTGACTTTTGGCATGGAGAGTCAAATTCAACGCAGCCGCTTTAAGGTTTTGCTGTTTCAATTTGCCTATAATTCTGGCCGCATTATGAGTTATATGCTGATTGGAGCGCTGTTTGGTTATTTAGGTATGGCTTTGGGCTCCTTAGCCACTTTTCTGCCTGCTCAACAACTATTGCAGCTCTTTGCCGGTCTATTTATGATTGCGTTGGGTTTGTATCTTGCCGGCTGGTGGAATGGTATCGTGGTGATAGAGAAAGCCGGTCAGAGTTTATGGGGGCGGTTGCAACCTTATGCAAAGCGTTTAACTCCGATCAGGCATCTGCCGCAGGCCTGGTTATATGGGCTGGTATGGGGTTGGCTGCCCTGTGGGCTGGTATACAGTATGTTAATTATGGCCATGAGTGCTGGTGGGGCCTTAGAGGGGGCTATGGTGATGTTGGCATTCGGCTTGGGTACTCTGCCTAATCTGCTATTAATGGGCGTGTTTGCGTTCTATTTTACGCGTATTGCGCGTAACGATTGGGTGCGTAGGGTTGCCGGCTTAGGAGTGATGTTAATGGGTCTGTGGCAGTTGTATCTTGCCTGGGCTGTGGATATCGCCTAACAGTAGTTAGTTTTAAGCACAAGATGGATTCTCTTCAAATAGTGTTGCAATTTCAGTACGTGTAAATTTTTTGCCTTTTAATATCCATAGTTAACTGCCTGATATAGAAACCAAACTTGTCTGCATATCACGCTATTGTCTATAAGCGGCTCTCGTACCGTAGATTACCTCTCACTTTTTTCAGCTATAAAAAAAGCGCTAGCCGTTGATACGGGTAGCGCTTTAGTTAAAGCAATGGAATAAAAGAGATTACTCTTCCATCACATTTTTAATTGGATCTAACTGAATATCCATGGTTTGTAGTAGTGTTCCCATACCGTTCAAAATACGGTATTGGGCAATACGATATTCATTTTGACTCTCAGTCATAGAGCGTTGAGCATTGATGTACTCATCTTCCGTGTTCAATAGATCTAATAGAGAGCGTCGACCCAGGCTAAACTGTTGACGGTAACCTGTTAGGGTGTCGAGAGTTAGATCCATATGCTCCTGAACATATTTCAACTGCTCACCAACGTATTGATATGCATTCCAGGCATAGCGGATGTTTTCCAGTGTCTGACGACGACTGTTGTTACGAATCTCAGTTGCTTGGTGTAGTGCACTGCTGGTACGAGATCTTTCGGCTTTGTCTTTACCGCCGTTATAAAGGTTATAACGCATACGGATCATCGCTTGGAAATCTTCATTGTGACCTTCAACACCAGCCAGGTTGTGATCCCAAGTTTTTAGAACTTCTAAATCAACACGTGGATAGAATGTTCTTGAAGAGGCATCATATTGTGCTTGTGCTTCGGCAATGTCCGCATTGGCTGAACGTAGAGTTGGGTGCTCAATCAGTGCAATATTGATCGCTTCTTCAACCGTTTGTGGAATTTCTAACGCTTTTGTAGGCTCAACTAAGGCGCTATCAGGCTGACGCCCTAATACGCGTTGGAAACGACTTAATGTATCTTCATAGTTATTTTTAGCAGCACTCAAGTTTGAGCGGGCTAAAGAGGTACGCGCCTTGGCCTGATCGACCTCAACCTGATTACCGATACCGGCATCAAAACGCTGAGTAATTTGGTCAAGCAGTCGTTCATGGGTAGCCACATTCTCTTCCGCTAAATTCAGTAATTTCTGCTGCGTTAAAAGGTTCAGGTAAGCTTCTGTCATATCCATGGCAACTTGGTTGGCCATCGCTTCAGTTGCATAGGCTTGAGCTTCCATGCGACGCTCTTGACGCTCAATCTCATTTACGGTACCAAAACCTTCAAAAAGGTTTTCGGTAATACGTACCGCCGTTTCACGACGTGTTAAGCCATCACCGGTGTTATCGATAGTTTGGTTGTCGACCTCTTCGTAACCGATACCGGCACTCAAGTCGATTTTTGGATACCAGCTACCCTCGGCACCCGTTAAATCGGCACGGATAGAACGAAGCTCTTTCAGCTGGCTTCTGAATTCTGGATTGTGCAGAACGGCGTCTTCGACAGTAGGATTAAGTTCCATTGCGTAAGCATTTTGATAGCTTAATGCCATTGGTAAAGCCAATGCGCTCAAAGCGAATAAGCGAGAAAGTGAAGTATTCATAAGCGTGCCCCTAAAGCAGTTACTGTTGTTTTGTTGTTAATTTTACTGAGTTGCATGTTAATCCTGCCAATTTTGGATCTTAATGGCAAGACTTAATCGGTCTTTTACGTTAAGTTTTTGAAAAATATTGTGTAAATGAGCTTTAACGGTACGCTCAGTCACAAAAATCTGCTCAGCAATTTGTTTGTTGTTTTGTCCGTTTAATACGGCTTCACAGACTTGAATCTCTCTATCTGTTAAACCGTCCTTCCAGCCTTCGCTTTTTTCTGCTTGACCGGTAATGGCCTGTATCATAGCCTGCATGATATTCTGACCTAACCAGACATTTCCGTTTTGCACGGTCTCGATGGCTTTTTGGATCACGTTTTTTGCCGCGTAGGTGTTCAAAAAGCCTTTGATGCCCAGTTTAAACAGATTAATTGAGTCTGTCGTGCTGGGCTCATTGCTGAATATAATCGTGTCATAGCCACTTTTGACTATGTTAGAAATCTGCTCGTCACTGATCTCTTGTGTTTTATGTAGTAACAGCAGGCCGTCTTTGTCAGGACTTTGATGCTCAAATTCATCGATATTATAGACAATGGTTGGCTGCTCTTGACAGGCGTTCACCCATGTCTCTAATACGTTTGGATCTTGAACATATAAGTAGATATTTGTCATTCCTTGTTGCCTGTTCTGTTAAAAGCTCATTCAAGCAGGGTTTTAGCCACTGAATATGAGCAGTAGACCTGTTTCGGACTACGGTAAGTAAAGTTTAGTATGTCATATAAGGTGAATAATTTCACTTACTTTTTTAATGAAGACTGCGTAGTCAATTAACCCTTGTAGACACCGATATTATAAGTAGTCGTCGCTAATACAGTAATCAATATTATTAATGGGCAATAAAGAAAGGTTTTCCTATGTTATTAGGGTGCTATCTGTCTGAATTTTATAAATATTATTCATGAGTTCTACGCAAGTTGTACGGCGTTTATGACTCTCGTAAAGCCAAATCTCTGGCGCGAATGATCGGCTTGATAATATATTCAAGTATTGTGTGTTTACCCACAATAATATCAATACTGGCCGTCATACCCGGTAGCAGATAGAGCGGATCCTGTTCTGTGCCAAGAGCATTTTTATCTGTTTTAATGCGTGCAATATAGAAGCTGTTACCTTCCTCATCGACAATGGTGTCAGCAGAGATTCTGGTCACCGTCCCTTCCAGACCGCCGTAAATGGCGAAATCATAAGCGGTAAACTTAACTTTGGCTTTAAGGCCCGGGTAGATAAAGCCAATGTCAGCCGGCACAATTTTGGTTTCAAGAACCAAAGAGTCATCATCGGGTACAATTTCAACAATATCACTACCTGGTTGCACCACTCCACCGATGGTATTAACTAACAGCTGTTTAATGGTTCCGTTTACCGGCGAGGTTACTTCAGTACGCAGCACACGGTCTTTTAAAGCTTCACTGGATTGGTCAATTTGACTGATCTCTGCCAAAGTTTCGTTTAGCTCTTCATGCGCCTTGTTCATGAACTCTTCGTGGGCCTGTTTCAGTTTGTTTTCAGACTCGGCAATAATAGACTTGAATTTTGGAATATTGTTACGGTTAGTTTTAAGCCTGGTTAACGCATCATTCTCCTGGCGTTGGATCTTTAACAGGTCGACCTCAGAGGCGATGCCTTGACGAACCAGAGGTTTCATCATGCGGATCTCTTGAGTGAGCAGTTCATGCGATCGGCTCAATTGAGTCTCTTGAGAGTAAGCTTCTCGCAGTTCCAGTTTATGTTGTTGAATTTGCGCTTCTAGGATTGCAGTTTGTGTTTTTAACTGTTTTTGACGTGCATGATAGAGTTGGCGTTCACGGTCGTAAAGCGCAGTAATGACTGGTGTGTCGTGTTCACTTTTGAGTTCAAGTGGCTTATTGAATGCCTCAGCCGTCAAACGTTGTGATTTTGCTTTTAATTGTGAAGCACGCATCTGGCTTTCGCCATAAGAGCTGGCAAACTGCGTGTTATCGAGTTTAAGTAAGATGTCACCTTTTTTGACTTTATCACCGGACTGAAAATAGATGTCTTCGATGATACCCCCTTCAAGGTTTTGAATAACCTGAATCTGCGAGGAGGGGACGACCTTACCTTCACCGCGGACAATCTTGTCGAGCTCTGCGTAGCTTGCCCAGACAATTAGCCAGATAACCACCAATAATATCCCCCATACGATAAGTTGGGAGCGAATAGTTGGCTTTTCAAGGCTGGCTTGACTCAAGCTGGACATAAACAGGCGATCAGATTCTGAAAGCTTCATTTTTTGAGGTTTATGGTTCATTTCCATTACTTCACTTTATTTACTTTACCCGTTTTAAGGGCTTCTAGTACGGTCTCTTTTTCACCGTCCGCAATCAGTTTACCTTGATCCATGACCATTAGGCGGTCGGTTAATTGCAGTAGAGTCATTTTATGGGTAACCAGAATACTGGTGTTTTTGATGGTTCCCTTTTTCAGGCGGTCAATCATCACCTGCTCCGTTTTACCATCCATAGCGTTAGTTGGTTCGTCAAACAGGTAGATAGGAGTGTCAAGCAGTAAGGCACGTGCCACCCCGATACTTTGGCGCTGTCCACCTGATAACGAGCGTCCACCTTCAGCCACCTTGAGGCTGTATCCTGAAGGGTGGCGTTTGATGAAGTCGTCAACACCGGCCAACTGCGCCGCCTTAAGGATTTTTTCATCTTCAATATAAGGGGCTCGGTAGGCAATGTTCTCTCTGACATCACCGCTGAACAGGTTGACCTCTTGTGGCACGTAACTGATATTCCTGCGCAGTTCTGCAGGGTCGAGCTGAGTTATATCGATGCCATCAATCAGAATAGAACCTTCGGTCGGGGTATAAAAGCCTAGGATGAGTTTTTCAATGGTGGATTTTCCGGAACCGATGCGCCCGATAATCCCGACTTTTTCTCCTGGTTCAATCTTGAAGCTGACATTGTTTAAACAGAGCTTGGTTTCACCTGGATAAGCGAAACTGACATTGATAAATTCAATGCCGCCCTCAAAGTTAGGATGTTGAATAAAGCTCTTTTCAGTTGGACGTTCTACTTCCTGCTTCATTAACTCATTCAGGGTGTTCAATGCTGTACGTGTCTGCTCATAGGAGGAGGTCAGGTTGGCAAACTGCCCCATCGGTGAGATCGTGCGCGAACTGATCATAACCGTGGCGATTAAGCCCCCCATGGTCAGATCCCCTTCCTTAATCAGGTAGACCCCTGCCAGTACAATAACCACGGTACTGATCTGTTGCATGAAACCGGTCATGCGTCCAATGGAGCTTTGCAGCATCTTTGAGCGAATGCTGGCTTTGGCAATGTCGCCCACCGCTTGTTCCCACTTCCACTGTGAGTGCGCTTCGACACCGAGAGCCTTGATGGTTTCAATGGTGGTCAGGGTTTCTATCAGTACGCTGTTTTTTTGATTAGAGGCTTCATAGGTGGCTTCAATACTGCGTTTGATCGGTCCTTTCAAAATTAGGCTGTAGACTAAAATTATCGTGATGATAACGATAGGTACAAACACGATATTGCCGGCGATATAGAAAATAACCAATAAGAAGATAATAACAAAAGGCAGGTCGACAATAGAGGCGATGGTGCCTGAAGTAAAGAAGTTACGGATACTGTCGAATTCACGTAAATTATTGGCAAAGGCACCAATGGAACCACCGCGATTAGCCATGGTTAAGCCAAGCGTCTGTTCAAACAGTTTAGCTGACATTAATACGTCGCTTTTTTTGCCGGCCACTTCCAGGAAATAAGATCGTAAAAACTTTAACAATATGTCGAATATATAGATGACGCTGACACCAATGGCCAATACCCATAGCGACTCAATCGCATTGTTGGGTACAATGCGGTCATACACATTCATAACAAATAGTGGACTGGCGAGAATAAACAGGTTGATCACCAGGGAGGCAACCAGAACATCTCGGTAAACAGAGCGGGATCGCCATAAGGTTCCCCAAAACCAGTGTCCCTCTTCAAATCCAACCAGGTTTGCTTTTTTCTCTTCTAGAAACTGTTTTTGCGTAAGATAGATGGCATAACCCAGATACTCCTTTTCTAGAGCCTCAAGGGCGATTCTGTTTTTTCCATCTGGCGTGTCGGGAAAAATAACCGTGGCTTCTTGCGTATTACTATCAATTTTTTCAAGCAGACAGGCCTGGTTATCCTTTAATACCAGGATGCACGGCAGGATCAGGTTGGGAATATCGCTCAGTCTTTTGTGCTTGAAGCTTGATATCAAACCGGCTCGACTGGCGGCGCGTTTGAAAATTTCTGGTGTAATCTGGCCTGATTCAATCGGCAGTCCTGCTATCAGAGAGTCCTTTGAAGTAGAGCAGCGATTAAGTTTACTGTAGATGACCAAGCAATCCAGCAGCGGGCTGTGTAGTTCGCTCGTTTTTTTTGCTGCCTTAGAAAAGGCGTGATGGTCCGTGGACGAATTCGGGCTCGAATTGTCTGGCATTTAGGTTTCCTACTTATTCAATAAGGGGTTTCAATTGTATGGACTTTAGCTAACCCTTTGCTAAATTGCAATGCTTACCTCGTGGTTTTTACGAGGTATTAGCATTTTATTATGTTTTACACGGATTAATGGTCGTTCAGAGGTTTAGGAGCGCCGTAGTGATAGCCTTGGAATAGCTTAATGCCCAAGGCTTCGAAAGCGGCTTGTTGTGCTTCATTTTCGACTGCCATGGCAATGACTTCAATATCGAGGCTGGAGGTCATGTGGCACAAACTCTCAACATAGCTGCGCACCTGTTCATCGTGTTCGATGCCTTTACTGAAGGCCGCATCTAGTTTGACATAGTCGGGTTTGAGATCTTGCAGATAACGCATATTTCTGAAGCGGCTACCAAAATGGTCAATACCAATTTTAACGCCAGAGTGACGCAGCTCTTTCATCAGTTGCCAGGTTGCATCGGGCGTGTTGGAGATAAGTTGTTCACTCAGTTCAAATGCAAGTCGTCTTCTGAAAGAGGTGAGCTGCAGTGCCTCTTTTAGCCAGCTTTGCATTTTCTCATCCAATAAAATGGAGGGTGTGAGGTTAATTGAGATCGGATTGGTTTCCGCTGTGCTTTGTAAGTGTTGTAGCGCTAAATTCACCACCAGTTTATCAATCTCTGCGGTTTTGCCAATTTTTTCAACTGCAGGCATGAAGTATCCAGCTGAATGAATATGATCATCTTCATCCTTGAGACGAATTAAGATCTCTTTATCATGAATAGATCCATCTGTGGCAAAGGAGCTTTGTTGGAACAGGACAAATTGATTGTTGTTTAGAGCTGTCTCTATACGTTCAATCCAGATGTGTTTCTGATCCTGGGTTTGCTCCTTGCTTTGACAGAAATAAACATGGTTTTGACCAAGTTCGTTTGCATGATCGGCACCGTAGTCGAGTGCGGATAATAGAGAGCTGCGACTTTCGCCGGGAGTGTAATCTTTATAAGCAATAGAGATATGAGTTGGAGCTGAACTGGCTTTGTTGCCCGCCAGCAGGTTTGGCAGGGTAGTGGCAATCAGTTTCAGGCCAGTTTCATATTGGCTTTTATCCATGGATGGAGTAATGGTTACAAATTCCGTCCCATTTAGACGGGCAAACAGGGCGTGTGGAGATTTGAGTGTTTTTTGCATCAACTCCGCGAGATCTTTCATTAAATGATCACCGATCATATAGCCGTATTGGTCATTGAGCTCTTTGAGGCCGTGGATACGAATCAAGGCGATCATGCCGTTAGAGGTGTTTAAGTGAGGGTCTAGCAGACTGTCTACCGTCATTTCAAAGTGACGGCGATTACTGAGGCCTGTCACACTGTCTTGCAGTGCCATTTTTTGCAACTTCTCGGCGGTTTTGGCCTCTTTTTCAAATACCGCCTTTAGTTTATGTACCATGACATTCATGGCACTGACAACTTGACGGAACTCAGTGGTATTGGGAAGTTTCTTTTGAATGATATAGCGTTTATGCACAATGGCTTCCGCTTGCTTTTCTAAATGATGCAGCGGTTTAAGCAGGAAGCGTAGCGCAATAATTACCAGTAAAGTGGCTGCAAAAGCAGCAATTGCAAACCAGGTTGAAAGTTGCAGTAGCGCCTGCCACATTTTTATATAAGCATAACCCGCATGGCTAGTGACATTTAACGTGCCCAGAGGCATCCAGCCGGATTGCACAACAGCTTCTGCGGTAGGGGTTTTTAGATTAACCAGTTTAACAAACCAGGTCGGAACCGCTTCCATATTATTGGGGGTGCTGCGTTCATAGATAGGGTTGCCATCTAGATCAATCAGGCTGATGTTGGAGTAATAGCCTCGATCAAATACCGCATTGATCATCGTCTCCATAGTGGCAACATCTTCGGGATCTGCATTACTGCTTAAGGAGAGGCCTAAAGAGGTCGCTGTATCCTGTGCATGCGAGCTTAATTGATCCTGCAAAAAGTTTTTGGTATTGGATAGGTTTAACGCAAAGGTTCCTGCCAAGACAATTAGCAACATCGAAGCGATAAACAGCATCATCTCTTTTCTTAAGCTCATAACAAATCCTTGAGGTGAGTAGCTTGCAACATTAACGCACTCATAATTAATTTACGTCCATTTTTTCTAATAAAGAGTTCCATTTCTTCAGTTTTCTGGTTCCACCTGAAACCGCTTTCCCTTTGCCACGCTCTTTAGCTAACCATAACCCATCACCATTGAAACTGTAAATAGGGACTAAATCTTTGCGTTTGTTGGCTTTGAGAATGCGTTTGTTGATATTGTCTAAAACTAAAGGGACAGAACGCGGTGTTTCAAAATAAGTTAACACCATGTGTGCCTGATTAAGGCGTATCGCTTTAACATAGGTCAAATAGAGCTTTTTTTCTGGAACACCCAGTGCTTTTAAAGTGAAATATTTGGCAATGGTGTAATCTTCACAGTCTCCGGCATCGGTGCCTAAAAACTCAATCGGGGTTGCCCAGTAGTCACTTTTTCCCCAGTGGCGCTGATCAGAGACAAAGGCAACCTGGTTGAAAAAGTCATTGACCCTTTCGAGTTTAAGACGTTCGGAGGTGTTAAGGTTGTCATCAACCAGTTTCTGCCAGGCTTTAAAACGATTTTCTGCCAGAGGGCCGTATTTTTGGGTGGCTTTAGCGAGTTGAGTCGAGGTGATGACTGTGGTTTGATTTTGGCCGTCGGCAACAACAATCCCTATGATCAGGATTGAGGTAACAAAAAGAAGCGCATGTTGCCAGCGGGTTAGTCCCATAGGGTATAGTTTTAAATAAAAAACAGGCCTGATTACCGGCCTGTTCTATTTTTAAAATTAATTGTTAAGAGAGGTTTGTGCGCTGTCCGGCAGGGACTCTTTTGGAATCACTTTTACTTCAACGCGACGGTTTTTATGACGGTTCTCTTCAGTGTCATTATCTGCAACCGGTTGGCTCTCACCTTTGCCGTCGATCCAGATGATCTCCTCTTCAAAATTAAGATTGCCAATCATATGGTTGCGAACCGAGTTGGCACGTTGCAAAGAAAGGTCCATATTGTAAGCATCGCTGCCTTTGTCATCGGTGTGCCCGGTGATCAAAATGACTTCGTTCTGTTTTAGTGCAGGCAGGCTGTTTAAATTGGTCGTTAACTTCTGTAGATCACTTTCGTTTAAGTTCGCGCTATCAAAATCAAACAGGGCGTGATCCAAAGTTAGAATTGGGCAGCCGTTTGCATCAACTTTGAAAATCGATGGCGTGCCAGGACAGGTATCCAGGCGATCAACAACACCATCTTTGTCTTCGTCCAGTTCACAGCCGTGCTCATTTACTTTGGCGCCTTTTGGTGTGTTTGGACACTTGTCATTGCGATCGTAGACACCGTCACCATCTGAGTCAAGCTCACAACCTAAAGTATTTACAGCCGCACCAAACAGACTGTTTGGGCAGTGATCTAACTGATCTTTAACGCCATCCTGGTCAAGGTCAATATATTCATGGTTAACCGCATCAGGCTGATCTGCATAAAGTGTCTGGATTGCATAAGGTTTTTCCTGCTCTTCTGCATAGGCGGTTGAAAGTGTTGCCATAGAACCGAAGCCTAATGCGAGCGTCAATACTGCTAGCGTTGGTTTTGAGAATGTTCGTGTTTTCATGTTGGTTGTCCCTTTCTGAAAAATGCTCTGATTTATTCAAGATTTTATAATTTATACGTAGTTAAAGTAACAATACTATAAATCCAATTTTTCTTCAAAAAAAAATCCCTGTTTTATGCGCAGAATTAACTATGATCAAATTCCGTGAGTTTAGAGTGTGCTGTGAATGGCATCGATGAGTTGCTGATCGCTTAAAACTACCGGGTTTCCTAGCATGCTTCCACTGCGACAATTTTGAATGACAGGTGCAATATTGTCACCGTTTAAACCATAAACAGAGAGTTTTTGTGGGCTATAGCGCTCGGCATACTTTTGTAGTGTGTTCAGCAGTGCCTCTAGCTGTTTTTCTTGCTTGCAGTCGGGGTTGAAAAGCTGTCCGATTTGGCGGTATTTTTGCAGTGATTGACTGTCTCTGTCTGCTTGTTGAAGGCTCTCAATGTTGGCACGGGTGATTGGCTCAAGCAATTTGGCGCAAACTACTCCATGGGGTGCCTCGAAGAAGGCACCAATAGGTCCGGCTAAACCATGCACAGCGCCTAATCCCGCATTGGCCAGCGTAGTGCCAGAGAGAGAGGCTGCCAGCATTAGGTTTTCGTAACCCTGCTGTTGGCGCTGGCTGTTAGTGCTGTCTATATCTTCAAAGGCTCCTTTGAACAGGCTTATGCCCTGCCAGGCCAGGGCATCGGTAATCGGGTTGGGCTTCAGTGTTGTATAGGATTCTAGCAGTTGCGTAAAGGCGTCCATGCCAGTGCTGTATAGAACCTCTGTCGGGCATGACTTTAACAGTTCTGGATCCAGCCAGGCTTCGCGGGCCAGCAGTTTGTTATCTCGAAATGATTTTTTAAACTCACCAAGGCGTGATAAGACGGCGTTTTTAGTGGTTTCACTGCCAGTGCCAGCGGTAGTGGGTACCGCGATAAATGGGCAGGTTTCAACACTGAAGGCTTTGCCTGCGCCGACACCTTCTAAATAGTCCATGACCGATGTCTGGCTGGGAATTAAACCGGCGATCGCTTTGGCGGCATCGAGGACGCTGCCGCCACCCAGACCGATTACGACCTGGGTGTCGGTTTTACACTGTTGAACAATATAATCTACCAGGTCGGGAGAGGGCTCTCCAGACACAGTAAAATGATCAATATGACGGTTGGTTTTCAATAGTTCGTCACGCAGTGTTTGTCCGAATTCACCAGGCCTGCTCAAATACTGACCGGTAATTAACACGATGCGTCCTTGATACTGGGTTTGCAGGTGTGAAATCAATTGATGGCGAATTCCCCAGCCAAAATGGATGTGTGGCATAGGGGCGAACTGGAAAGCGGCAATGGACATATTCGACTCGTGGTTATTTTTTTAAGAAAGATTTTATATTAGCTAGATGGGCATTGCCCTGTTCTATTTTCTCTTCTTGGCTGACAACCACTCCGGGTTTGCCCTCCCATTTGAGATTCTCTTCCGGGATCTCTTCAAGAAAACGGCTCGGGTCGCACGGCATATCTTCACCATATTTGCGGCGCTTATTGGCGTAGGTCATAGTCAAGGTGTGTTGGGCGCGGGTAATGCCTACATAGGCCAGACGACGCTCCTCTTCCAGTCCGGGAGACTCCTGGTTTTGCTTGTGTGGCAACAGCTCCTCTTCCATGCCGATAAGAAAGACATGGGGAAACTCCAATCCTTTAGAGGCGTGCAAAGTCATCAGGCTGACCATGTCGTGCTCTTGATCCGATTCATTGCGTTCCATCATATCCATCAGGGTCATATGGGCCACAATCTTATCTAAGCGTTTGTCTTCACCATCCTCTTCAATCGCCTTTTTGATAATGCGCTCTATCCACAGCACCAGTTCACGAACATTGTTGATGCGTTTTTCTGCGGTTTTGACATTACTGGCCGTCTCGTGCAGCCAGTTGTCATACTCCAGTGTTTCGATCAGCTGGCGAGTAAATGAGATCACCGCTTCACCCTCTGCACTGTCCGCCTCCTTGATCCAATCAAGCAGTTGGTGGCCAAAAAACTGCACACGTTTCAGCGCCTTTTCAGATAGAACGCTGCTGAGCCCGAACTCTTGCGTGGCATCAAACAGGCTGACGCCACGGCCGGTGGCATAACTGGCCAGCTTCTCCAGAGTTGAGGCGCCAATTTCACGGCGCGGAGTGTTGACAACTCTTAAAAAGGCCGCGTCATCATCCGGGTTCACGATCAGTTTAAGATAGCTCATGATGTCTTTGATTTCGGCGTGATCAAAGAAAGACTTTCCACCGGAGATGACATAGGGAATGTTCTGTTCACGCAGGGCACGTTCCATGAGTCGGGCTTGGTGGTTGCCTCGATATAGAATGGCGTAATCGCGGTTTTTGGTGCGGTGTTTAAACTTATGCACAATAATTTCCGAGACCACGCGTTCCGCTTCCTGGTTCTCATTGGAGCAGGCGATCACTCTGAGGTGATCCCCCAGCCCCATCTCACTCCACAGTTTTTTCTCAAATACGTGCGGGTTATTGGCGATTAGCATATTGGCAGACTGTAAGATCCGGTTGCTGGAACGGTAGTTCTGCTCCAGTTTGATCAGTTTTAAAGCGGGAAAGTCCTCTTTTAACAGCGCCAGGTTTTCCGGCTGGGCTCCACGCCAGGCATAGATCGATTGATCGTCATCCCCTACCACGGTAAAGCGAGCCTGTATGCCGACCAGTTGCTTTACCAGATGGTACTGGGTGGCATTGGTGTCCTGATACTCATCAACCAGTAGATAACGCACACGGTTCTGCCACTTTTGTAGCACCTCCGGGTTTTCGGCAAACAGTTTTACCGGCATGCCAATCAGATCATCAAAATCAAAGGCGTTATAGGCGTGCAGTTGTTTTTGATAAGCCTGATAGAGCAGGGCGCGAGCCTGTTGCTGCGCATCTTCTGCCTGCTCCAGTGCAGTCTGCGGGCAGGTTTGGGCATTTTTCCAGTTGGAGATATCCCACTGTACGCCGTCCAAAACCTCCGGATCCAGCGACTGTTTATGCATTAGCTCTTTTAGAATCTGGCCACTGTCGGTGGCATCCATAATCGAGAAGTTGGGTTTGTAACCTAACGCCTTATACTCCTGACGCAGAATGTTCAGTCCCAGGTTGTGAAAGGTCGAAACATTCAGACCTTTGGTGTTTTCGTCCTTCAACAGCTTCATCACTCGCTCTTTCATCTCCTTGGCCGCCTTATTGGTGAAAGTAACGGCAAAGATATTGTGCGCTTTGACATCGCACTGGCGGATAAGATAAGCGATTTTCTCGGTAATAACACGAGTTTTACCGGAGCCTGCACCAGCTAAGACCAGTGCGGGTGTGTCGATGTGTTTAACGGCTTCGTGTTGTCGATCATTAAGCGAATGCATAGCGTGTTCAGTTGGATTGGTGTGCTGGATAAAGCGGCTATTTTACAGGAGTTAAAGACGCTTAGATATGGAAATTTGTGCGCAGGCTATGATCAATAGAGGGAATATTTAGTGTTCGCGGTTGTTGTCATTAAAAGCGGTAATGACAGGCAGTGTTTGCATAAAAATCGGCACCAGTTCAGGGTCAAAGTAGATGCCGGAATGGTCTTTGATAAATTGAACCGCTTCTTTTTCTGGCCAGGCCTGTTTATAGGGTCGATCAGAGGTCAGAGCATCAAACACATCGCATATGGTGGCAATGCGCGCCTCGATAGGAATCTCTTTGCCTTTTATGCCGGTTGGGTAGCCGGTACCATCCCAGCGCTCATGGTGATAGAGGCAGATTGTTTTGGCGAGCTTCAGGGTTTCACTCTTTTCGGCTCCGCCCAGAATTTCGTAGCCGATTCTGGAGTGCTGTTGCATAATCTGTTGTTCTGCTGGTGTCAGTTTTCCCGGCTTCAATAGGATGTCATCAGGTATGCCGATTTTGCCGATGTCATGCAGGGTACTGGCATGTCTGATTTTTACCGCTTCATCGTCACTGAAACCGAAGGCCCTGGCTAACTGGTAGCAGCTGTGACTCATTCTATTGATATGCTCCCCGGTCTCTTCATCTCGGTAGTCACCGGCGCGCCCCAGTACCTCAATCACCTCTTGTTTGGCTTGTCGTAGTCGGAAGTCGTTCTGAATATTGGTCACAAATTTTTGACTGAAACGAAACGCGGAGCTGAAAATAAAGGTGTATGCCAGGGTTGCAATCATTGCCGGCACCATGAATTGAGGGTTGTGTCGATATAGATAGCAGCCTGCAATGATGGCAATAACGATCGGTAGATTCAAATAAGAGAAGGTTTTAAAGGAGGCACCGGCAGAGAACATAGAGGCGCCGCTGAATCCAAGAGCGGTGGCCAGAATCAGTGCCGAAGACACGTTGTTCTGATGCTGATAGTGCATCAGTGCAAAAAAGATGGAGCCCCACAGTGCACCTAAAAGCATGAGCGACAGATTGGAGTGTCGGGTCAGCTTGAAATAGTCCAGTGTAGGCAGGTTGTTTTTCACTTTTGGCAGGATAAAGGTGATCAGGCTGACTCGATAAGCAGTGATAAAAGCAAAGCTAATCGCCCATAAAATCGTATACGCCTGAGGGAATTCGATAGAATATTGTAAATAAATAAAAATTGCGACAAGAAGCAAGTTGCCAACGGTGGTTCTTTTAGCCTCAGTCAATGTGTACTCATACTGCTGCTTTAGGGTCAGAATCTCAATGTTATTGTTGATCTGTTGCATGGAGCTTTTACCACCTGAGCGGGTAATTTTTATCATATTAAAGTATAGAAGACTTTATTTAATATGTCTAAAACATTAAAAATTGTCTACTAATATAACTGAAGGAATAATCGTGGCTTCCATCGATGCGTTAAAACAAGATCTACATATTGAAGCAAATCTGGCAGGACAAAGCCTAAAGTTTGCCACCACCTGGGGGATTTTCAGCCCGCGTGAAATTGACTCGGGTACCGAGCTATTTCTAAAACACCTGAAAATCAACGAGGATGAGGTGGCATTGGATATCGGCTGTGGTTATGGTCCAATCGGTTTGGCCATTGCAGCGAATGCACCGCATGGTCGGGTGCATATGGTGGATAAAGATTTCGTCGCGGTCGATTACGCCAATAAAAATGCCGAGTTAAATGGTTTGGCGAATGCTCAGGCCTATCTGTCAAACGGCTTAAGCAACGTGCCTAAAGATATTGAGTTCACAACCGTGGTGTCGAATATTCCGGCTAAAGTCGGTAAAGAGATGCTAAGCATTATGTTGCACGATGTTCATCAGCAGTTAGCGCCGGGTGGTCAGTTTGTGGTGGTGACCATTAACGGACTGCGCCAATATATGAAACGTAATTTTATGGAGGTGTTTGGCAACTATGAAAAGGTCAAGCAGGGTAAAGATTACACCATCTCTCGTTGCGTTAAGCAGTAAGGCTTTATTGTTGAGTCCAAGTTGGAAAACTTGTGCTATCAAATGGGCTTGACTACAATGCCTGTTAATTAAATTTTATTTTTGGAGAAAATCAGTGAAAACTTCTTGGGTTGCGCTGTTCGCAGTATTTTTTGGATTGTTTTCGGTCGTGCAGGTTGCGGAAGCAAAACGCTTTGGCGGTGGTAAGAGTTATGGCTACTCAAAATCGGTACCTCAAAAATCTTATAATAAAACCGCAAAAGAGGCTCCAGCGGCAAAACCTGCTGCACCTGCAGCGG
>CAZNML010000001.1:46145-60233 GCA_964574275.1 uncultured Thiosulfatimonas sp.
CTGCAGCGGGCGCGGCGGGTACTGCGGCAAAGTCAGGCGCTTCTAAGTGGTTAGGTCCTTTGGCTGGTTTAGCGGTCGGTGGCCTGTTAGCGGCGATGATTTTTGGTGATGGTTTTGAAGGTCTGCAGATCATGGATATTCTGGTTTTTGCTCTGATTGCCTTCTTGCTGTTTAAGTTGTTTATGGCACGTAAACGTTCGCAGCAAGCTGAGCATGCCAATCCTCATGCGTATGAGGCGCCACAACAGCCATACTCAGCCCCTGAACCAGAGAGTGTGCAACAGCGTCAAACTCAAGCGCAGCCGGCTTATGATCCTAATGCGGGCGGTTCGATTTTTGGTTCCGCTTTGGGTGAAGGTGTTTCTGAAGAGGCGGTTAAGGTCACAGAGGTGCCGGCGTGGTTCAATGCAGAGCAGTTTGTTGAAGGCGCTAAAGGGCACTTTGTCTCTTTGCAAAAAGCGTGGGACAATGTCGATGTTTCCAGCATCAAAGAGTACTGTACTGCTGAACTGTTTGCTGAAATAGAGCAGCAGATGCAAGGCATGCAGGCGGGTGACAATGTGACGGTTGTCGATACCTTGGATGCTGAAATTGCGGATATGGCGATTGATGGTGATTACTTTGTGGTCAGCATTCGTTTTAGCGGCTTTATTCAAGAGTCTGCTGAAGAGTCGGCGCATGCGTTTTCAGAGATCTGGCATATCCGCCGTGATGCATCTGATCAAGGAAACTGGTTGGTAGCGGGTATTCAGCAATTGAATTAGATTTAACTAAGGGGTGGTAGATATGATTCGTCGATTGGCTTTATGGGGAACAGTTGTCGTCAGTTCGGTGCTGTTTGCAACCGGCTGTTCAAAGGAACCGGTGGAACTGAAGTCGGCACAGATTGTGGCCAGCTTGGACAAAGGTTCAGGTAATTTTGACCGGGTGTTACGCATCTGTTTTGATAAGCCTCTGTCTTCATCCTACTATCATAAGGTTACCATTATGACCAAAGAGGCCTTTAAGGTCACTGGTGAAGGTACCTTGCGCCCACTGGCTTCTGATCCAGATAATAAGTGTCAGTTACGTAATATCTATACCTATATCCATAAAGACTCACCGATTGGTGCGCGTGAGTTGATTAAGGATTATGTTGTACCGGGTAATATCAGCCAGGTTCTGATACAGATTTACGAGAGTAAACCGGAAGGTAAAGAGCGCCCGATTAGTGAGCGTGTCTTTAAAAATTTATAAAATTCGTTGTTAAAAAAACGAGCAGGCCTGGTTAAAGTCTAGACTTTACCAGGCCTTTTTCTTTGGATAATCAATATGTCTTTACAGTTTCCTAACCCCTTAATGCCCTCTCTGGCTTACGCCAATGGTGAATCCCGTTGTCAGGGTGTTTATAAAAGCAGAGCAGAAGATTTTGTGGTGGAAGAGCAGATCGCTTTTACTTTAAGTGGTGAAGGCGAGCACCTGTGGTGCTGGGTTGAGAAAAAGGGTGAGAACACCGACTGGGTCTCACATCAGTTGGCCAAGTGGGCCGGGGTGCGAACCAGTCGCGTCGGGGTGGCTGGACAGAAGGATCGTCATGCGGTGACTCGCCAGTGGTTCAGCATTCAGCTACCGGGTCAGGAGGATCCCGATCCGCAAGCGCTGCAGCTGGACAGTGTCCGTATTTTAAAGATGGTTCGTCATCAGCGTAAATTGCAGACCGGCGGCTTGCAGGGCAACCGTTTTGAGCTGGTGATTCGTGATATTCAAGGTGAGTGCGCTGATTTGGAAACACGACTGCAGTCGATCCGAGAGCAAGGTGTACCCAACTACTTTGGCGAGCAACGCTTTGGCAATCACGGGCGAAATCTGCCCAAAGCGACCGAGTTCTTTAATGGGCAGCTGACGCGCTTAAAGCGTAACCAAAAGAGTATGTATATCTCGGCGGCACGCTCCTGGATTTTTAATCAGATTTTGTCGAAACGCATTGAGCAGCAAAGTTGGAACCGTTTTATGCCGGGTGATGTCATGCAGCTAGAGGGTTCAAGTCGCTGGTTTGAAGACGACGGTTCTGCCGAGCTGGCTGTTCGAGTTGAACAGCAGGACTTGCACCCGACTGGCGCTATGGTTGGACGCGGAGAGTTGCCTACGAAACAGTCGGTGTTGGCGTTGGAGTCAGAGGTTTTGAACGAGTTTCCACAATGGGCAGAAGGTTTGGATAAACTCGGCTTAAAACAGGATCGCCGAGCTTTAAGAGTGCTACCAAAAGAGCTGACCTGGCAGTGGCTGAGTGATGAGGACGGCACTAAAGTGCTACAGGTCTGTTTTACACTGCCAGCCGGCAGTTATGCCACGATGGTTTTACGCGAGTTAATGCAGGTTGAGGATGGGCAGCGCCTATTGAAGACCAATAAGGCGCCATAAACTGGGGCTTTAAAGTTAGCAGCTCGGTTGTTATGGAGAATGGTGTTTTTAAACAGGCAAAAGGGTTCCGTTCTGCGGTGTTGCTCACTATTTTTTGCAGGCCTGTTTTTTATTGGTAGATATAATTCCAATATTAAATTTCACTGATGATCGCTTGGCTGTTTACCGCTAGCATTTTTTTGCTTAAAGCTGGCTTGAATGCTGGTTATCCATTGGCTTTCTATGGTATTTTAGGCGTTATTGTTATTAAGTTTTGTATCGAAGGTCATCCTGTTGCAGCTGTCTAAATTGGTGGAAATTGCAAGAAACCCGTTTTCTTTGAGTGCCTTGATTGGTCTCATGTTGGCGCTGGTTTCGGTCTATATGGGTAACCAATATCTGAAGCAGGCCTATTTTGATCGCGTCACCGATACCGCCATGGTCACGGCTAAAGGGGTGAATAACCTCATTACTGAAAAATTTGAACAGAATAAACTGGTGTCGCGTTCTATCGTAAACCACCATAAGGACCGTATTCTGGAACTCGCCTATGGTGCGGGGTACCCGTATGATTTTAATCAGATCTCCGCAGAGATTGAAGCTCTGTTCAGTGATATCCGCCAGTTTGCCATTTTGGATGAATTTGGTCATGCGGTCATCGGCAGTGAAGGTTACTTTTTGGGTGGAAGCTGCCACCATCACATTAACCGTTCTATTCTGGAAAAGTCTACCGAGACGGATGAAGAGTTACACCGCTGTGCTCATGGCTCACACTATGATGTTATCGTCAAAGTCTCTCGAGGTGACAGGCAGGCGTCTTTTTATGTCAGTTATTATCTGACCTATCTGCAGAACCTGTTGGCTCAGTTCGGCAGTGCTGAGATACGTTTACTGTTGGTGGATGGCAAGCAACCTTCTGAAGTCATGCTGACACCGAATGCCGTTGCCAGTGATCAGCCTTTATATAAACTAAGTAAAGTAGAGTTGGCTCAAGTTTTATCCAGCGTACAGATTACTTCAAATGACTGGCATATCATTGCACTGCCAGCCAAAGGTTTGTTTGAGGCCTACTCTCAGAAGATTGATTTTGCTTCCTGGTCCCTGTTGTCGGGGGTGTTAATTCTCTATTTTGGTTTCCTGTTCTTTCTGCATAAAGCGAATACAGCTCGCTTTGAGGCGGAACAGAAGGCCACCTATAATTCGCTGTTTAATGCGGGTCCAACAGTTTTGATTGAAAAGGCGTTGGAGAGGGCTTCGCTGGACTATGTGTCGCCGAATGTGCAGCAGCTTTTGGGCTTTTCCGGAGACGAGATGTTAAGTCGCCAGAGTTTTTATGAGCTGATTTATGCTGAGGATCTAACCAAGTTTAAAAATGCAGTAAAAACGGCGGTTCGCAATAAGGTCTCCTCGTTTGAAATTGAGCTGCGGATTATGCGTCAGGACTACCAGTACATCTGGGTCTATGGCTTGATGCACTTACAGTTTGATCATCGTGATCAGGCGCAGAAAATGCAAGGTTATCTGACCTCGATTCATGAACAAAAAGTGGCGGAAAAGCAAGCGACTGCATTGATTGAAAGTGCGCCGGATGCGATTCTGATTACCAGTGAGCAGGGAACAGTTCTGCAGGCAAATAACATGGTTCAGGCTCTGTTTGGCTATGAGCTTGAGTTTGTGGTCGGGCAGTCGGTCAATAAGTTGCTGCCGATGTTCCAGCGAGAGTTGGCGCAATTAAAGCGAGTCGATAACACCGAGCAAAAGGAGTATGAGGGGCTAACTCAGTCAGGTGCCGTATTGTCGCTTTCACTTAGATTGAATCGCTTATACACTTCCCAAGGCTGGGTGGTAACGATTTTTATTCGAGATATCTCATTGCAGAAGCAGGCACAGCAACAGATGCAGCAGGCCAAAGAGCATGCGGAGCGTTTAGCGGAATCGCGAACACGTTTTATGGCGATGGTCAGTCATGAGATTCGCACGCCTATGAATGGGGTGTTGGGCATGGCAGATCTGCTGTCGACCACGTCTTTAAACACCACACAGCGTAATTATGTTGAGGTTATTCAGCAAAGCGGTGGCTCTTTGGTCTCAATTTTGAATGACGTGTTAGACTTCTCCAAGCTGGACGAGGGTAAGATCCAGCTGCAGACGGAGCCTTTTGACTTAAAGGCGGTGGTTGATAACTGTTTTAAATTATTGACCCCGCAAGCACGATTAGCTCAGGTTACTCTGTCTAAGCACTATGATACCCAGCAGACGCTGTTATGGTTGAATGGGGATGCGGTGCGGCTACGACAGATTATTCTTAACTTTTTAGGCAATGCGATAAAGTTTAGCCCGAATGGACAGGTCTGTTTAGATGTGCAGCTAGAGGCCATGGAAAAAGGCCGCGTTATGCTGCAGCTGGTATTTAAAGACAACGGTATTGGTATTTCCAAAAAGGATCAAAAGAGCCTGTTTGAAGCCTATACTCAGGCTGACAGCTCTTTTTCACGTAACTTCGGTGGTACTGGATTAGGCCTGTCCATTTCCAAACAGTTAATTGATCTGATGGATGGCTCTGTAAGTGTCGAGTCGTCCCTCTCTAAGGGCAGTGTGTTTAAAGTTCGCATTCCATTTGAGCTGGTTGACCAGGTTGACGCCGGACAGCAGCCGGAAACGGAGGAAGATGAAGCTGATTCGACTCTGCCAGCGCTGCGAGCACTGCTGGTTGAGGATGATCTGGTAAATCAGCAGATTGCCGAAGCTTACTTGAAGAAGCTGGGGCTCGAGGTGGATACGGTGCACAATGGTCTGGAGGCAGTCGAGTATTGGCGAATGCATCATGACTCTTTGGATCTGGTGATCATGGACTGTCAGATGCCGGTAATGGATGGCTTTGAGTCCAGTCGAATGATTCGCCATGAAGAGCAGCTGATGGATAAAGAGAAGCGAACGGTTATTATTGCATTTACCGCTGATGCGTATGCTGCTGAGCAACAGGCGATAGAGGAGTCTGACTTAGATGACTTTTTAATCAAGCCTCTGCAGCCGAAAGAATTTAATGCCAAGCTGACACCCTGGCTGGAACGCATCCGTGAAGCCAAGGCCAAAGCTTAATGTTAGGTTAGGCGTGCGTTTTGTCGAACAGAAAATTGAAGGTTGATTGAACAGGCCTGGTGATTTAGCTTGCCAGGCCTGTCCACTTTGACAGGCTTATTTTTTGTATAGATCCGCGGGATCAATAATTGGATTGCTGGTTATTTCAACGGTGTTATTTTCTACTGCCATGTAGAAGCAACTGCGACGACCAGTATGACAAGCCGGACCAATCTGATCCACCTGTAACAAGATGGTATCGCCGTCACAATCAAGCGTCAGGGATTTAAGCGTTTGGATCTGCCCTGACTCCTCACCTTTACGCCAGTAGTTTTGGCGCGAACGTGACCAGTAACAGACACGCCCGGTCTCCAGGGTTTCGGCCAGAGAGTCGGCATTCATCCACGCCATCATCAGTATCTCTTTGGTATCGTACTGCTGGGCGATCGCCGGAATCAAGCCATCCTGATCAAATTTAAGCTGCTTCTTAACCTGCTGCCAGTCAAAAGTGTCGCCCTGTTTGGCTTTCTCTAACTCTTTAAATGTTGGTGCGTTGCTCATGCTGAACTATCCTCGTTTGGCATTGGCAAAAGCGGCGGCAAATGGGTTATTGGTAATTTGCTGTTTGACCGCTTTTGGTTTCTTTATCTGTACTTGTGATTTACGGCCTTTGGTTAACATCGCTTTAAACAGCTCCGCTGTAGCGACCGCGTCGGCTAAGGCGTCATGTGCATCGCCTGGGAAAGGTTGACCAAGAATGCGTTCATAGGCGACAGTCAGTTTAGGGGTTTTGTAGAACCAGTACATGCGTTCACTGTGCCAGCGCAAGGCTCCAATCAGGTCTTTGCTTAACTCTGCCGCGTCCAGCCATTTGGCATAATCCAGTTCAAAGGTCAGCAGTTTCTTTTCCGCGCTCTTTTCCAGATAGGCAAAGTCACTCTCCGTGCTGTAGGCCAAAACTACGTCAGCCTCGTTTAGGACCTGATGGATATGATCCCAAACTTCGGCCAGCGTCGGTTCGCCGTCAACCATCTCCGTGGTGATATTGTGCTTTTCGTTGTCCGGGATTTCGTAGCCAGGATTGATCAGCTGGTTAAAGAGCTCATTGCCGTCCAGATCACACGCCGACAGTTGAATGATGTCGGCTTCCGGATTGGTGGAGATATCGGTGGCTTCAATGTCGATACAGACGATATTTTTACCCTTTAACTCGGCAT
Organism: uncultured Thiosulfatimonas sp.; assembly: GCA_964574275.1. Taxonomy (GTDB): domain Bacteria; phylum Pseudomonadota; class Gammaproteobacteria; order Thiomicrospirales; family Thiomicrospiraceae; genus Thiomicrorhabdus. The sequence goes on from CAZNML010000001.1 coordinate 52,820, forward strand.
CGTGCTCCTTGAGTTTGAACAGTGCATCATTACGACGCTCTTGAATCAGCGGAATTACCTCGGAAGAGGTGAACTCTTTAATAAGGGCTTCGAGCTTATTGGTTAAACGGCCGATAGACTTGCCGAGCGCTTTACGCACTGCTTCGTCTTCACTGCAGCGCTCAATGAACTGATGGATATCCATCACCTCTTCATTGATGACCAGGCTTTTCAAGGTTTGTGTCACAATCGGTTTAATGCCGAAATCATAGTCTTCCAAAGGCGGAATAATAATATCCGCTTTAAGCAGTGCCTTTTCTCCTTTGGCTGGGGAGGCCATAATTTCAACGCCTTTGATGTTTAGACCATCAGACGCGGCAACCGCGACCAGATACTCTTTCATAGGTTGCTTGCGTTTATCAATTAGGATTAGCTGTGCATTACTCATAAGACTACGTTTTATAATTTAATTTAAGGAATTGACTATTTTAACAGCAACCTGCCGCAATCGGTTGAGATTGCAACAGTAATTGAATATTTGGCGTGGCAGAGTACCTTATCCGTATCGCGACAGACCGGGTAAATAGACGGGGATGCGGGTTACTGCTTATTATAGAGCCCTTTCTTGAACAGGCCTCTATACTTAAGAGATTGTTAAATTTTGTTTTTATGCAGTACGCCGGGGGCAAACTTCATTAACAGCGCCGCAAATAGGTTTATGACCGTTTTGCGTACTATCGGCAGATGACGGCTGTAAATAGCGGTGTACTCCAGGGCCGCAACCCCGCCCCGATTACGTTTAAATTCACCAGCGCCTGAGCTTAGATTTAATGTCTGCCCTCGCTCCCATGTCAGCTTTAATAGCTGAGCCATCAGTAGGCGATATAATCCCAGTGATTTAGGCAGATCTGTGTTGTAACCGACAATCGGAGCGGTAAGGGTGTCTTGTTGGGTTAATAGCCCCATGGTCGCCACAATTTTTTGGTTTTTATCACGAAAGCTAAAAAATTCAATTAGGCGGTTGGCATGTAAAAACTCAAAATATTGGTGAGTGTATTGAGGGTTATGCTCAGAGTGTTTATCAATATAGAGCTGGTTAAAGCACGCTTCCATATCAATAAAGTCATCTGCCTGATGTTGGTGTGGCAGCACCAGCTGCAGTTCGGTTTTTCTCAACAGGCGTTGATCATTCTGAACATTATTGCGTTTCCACCAGCTGTGATCATGGTGGTTAAAAATATACACTTGTCGCGCTGGCATCAGTTTCCAGCCATGATTTACCAAGTGATCGATGACATCCGTATTGGTCATGCGGTTTAAAGAACGTATGCTAATGGCGTAGTTGGGGTTGGATGCCATGAGTTTATTGGTGAAGTTGTTGACGGTTGACGCTTCCCAGTTGGGTACTAAACTGGTTGAAAATAGCCAGTTATTTAACGATACCGTTTTATTGATTCTGGCTAGTTTTAACAGGCCTGATGACAGCCAGATCACGCTGCGCAGAATGCTGCGCATCTGCGCGGAGTTGATTAAATCTAATTCGTCACGCGCATAGGAGATATAGGCGGTGTAGGGTGAGCACACATAGCTGTTTTGATACTCATCTTCATTGCGGGTAACAGGAAAGTAGTGTTCTTCAATTTTGATAATCTCAACGCTACTGTCGATATTTTTAATGTAGTGCTGAGTGCTTTTTGCCTGAAAGCCTGACACAAATGTGACCGCTCCGGGCCATGAGGAGGAGGGAGGGAGATAACTCATAGAAATACGCCGAAGTTTAGTTTTGGTCAGCTGTGCTATCGGCGACAGGCTGTTTTTGGTACATGAAGACAGAGCCATAAATCGCTGAGCGATCCATCTGGGTCCACTTGGCATTTTGATAAGGATCGGTTCCCCATAGCTCTAAGACTTCCTTAGGCAGCTTGGTTTCCAGAGGTGACACAGTGCCAGCCGTACGGAAGACCACTCGTGCATTTGGCATTGCTGTGCGGTTGACCTCGGTCCATAGTTCGGTCAGCTGACTTTGATTCATCCAGTCCTGAGCATCTAAAAATAGATAGGCGTCCAGGCAATTGTCCGGCATGGATTTGAGCTGTTCAGTCATTGAGGTGTGGTAAACCCTGACCTGATCCAGGTTGTGAGTCAGTGTTGCAAAGTGTTGCTGCTGAAGGTAACGCGGCACAGCGAGCTTTTTATTGAGGTCGTATTCGCGGTTGAAGGCCTGCCAGGCAAAGTAGTTCTCCTCTAATGGGAAGTCACAGGCCAAATGTCGAGCGCGCTCTTTTAAGAGGTTGTGCATACCGATCTGCTGTTCTCGCGAGGTTTGATCCATCTCGTCAAATTGTGATGGTGGAATACCTAGACTGTATAAAACTATCGCTCTATTCGATAAAAATTTGATCAGGCGAGTGTCAAATACGGGGGCGACGTGCTTATCAAACAGCGTTTGCTGTTGCTCCAAGGTGCGCGCGCGCATAACTTGCGAAATGTCATAGCCAAGACGTTTGCTGACCCAGTGAATCAGACCGATAAAACGGCCTAGCAGGCCGTGTCGATAGAATCCATCAGTAAAGAATTCGATACGTTTTTTGCTAAAGATATGTTCGCGTCCTGCCCAGTATTCACGTGTTTTGTGGTCTAGGTTGGGTTCAATATAGGCGTAATAACGATCCAGATTCTTGCCTAGATTGGCGCGTCCAAAGAAGTCGAAGAAGGACTCGTAATCAGGCAGATGCTTTAGGGCGGCGAGCTTTAAATTGAGCAGCGCGATATGGGCTTCATTTAGATCGACGACCGTGACCGATTGCGGTTGTTCACTCAAATAGTTAAGGACATTGCAGCCGCCTGAGGAGATGGTAAAAATCCGTGATTCGCAACTAATGTTGAGTGCCTGAATGTCGACTTCCGGATCCTCCCATATTTGCGGATAGACTAAACGGTCAAACCACTTGGTAAACAGACGGTCCAGTATGCCTTTACGACTGAAGAGCGAACTATTGTTTACGGCACTGTTTAACAGTGACTTGGTTTTTATTTGATCGGTCGCGGTGGTTTCAGTCGTCATTTCAGCTCTCACATTCAATCTGGAAATATTCAGATCATCTTAAAAAGTAAAGTTGACTGAATTGTGAAGCTTAGATAACAGCTTAATGACATTGGCAGGGGCGTAATGTGCTGAAGAAGGAAGACTGTTATGGCAGCAGGCTGTTTGTAGAGTTAGACAGGCCTGCTTAATTTAAGTGGGTGTTTAATCAGTTCTTAGCAGTTGAGTAATTGATTGCAGGCTATTGGCGAGCAGAGCGGGGGTGTGCTGAAAAGCATCGATTTCAGACATCGGTGTGTTCATAATGCTGAACAGCGCCTTAAAAGCCGGCAGTTGTGAAGGTGCACATTGCAGGCTGCCACACAAACCAATGGTTGGGATCTGGTGAGCCAGTCCGAGCTCGGCAATGCGCATCGGCAGCTTGCCGAACTGGGTTTGGCTGTCTATTCTGCCTTCACCGGTGATAATCAGATCAACCTGCTGCTGTTCGATGACCTTTTCCAGCTGCAGCGTCTGGTTAAGCAGATCAAACCCAGGGGTGACGGAGGCATTTAGCAGGCCTATAAATCCGCCCGCCATACCACCCGCAGCGCCAGCTCCAGCGATATTTTTAATGTCTTTGCCGGTTTTCTGTTCAACTTTTTGTGCGAAATTGGTCAGGCCTGCTTCCAGTATCGCCTGATTATTGTTGGTAACACCTTTTTGAGGGCCGAAAATGGCAGTCGCGCCCTCTGGACCTAGCAGAGGGTTGGTGACATCACAGGCAAGTTGCCAATCTATCTCCAGCAGATATTCAGGGATGTCACCAATTGTGTCCAGTTTGTCGAGTGCTTGTCCGCCGAGTCCAATCTCATTACCGCTGCTGTCGTAGAGGGGGATGCCTAAGGCTTGCAGCGCGCCCATACCACCCTCATTGGTCGCCGAACCGCCCAGTCCTAAGACAATTTTTTGTGCACCTAAATCCAGAGCCGCTTTTATCATCTGTCCGGTGCCGTAGCTGTGGGTTTGCATCGGATTACGTTCATCGGCACGAATCTTCGGCAGGCCGGATGCCTGCGCCATCTCTATAATGGCGGTGCGTGTCTCTGGCTGCCAGGCAAAGGCTGCTTTGGTTTTGCGGCCAAGCGCATTGGATGCCCATAGGGTCTTTCTCTCTGCAGCCTTGGCATAGACAAAGCTGTCTACAAAGCCTTCACCACCATCCGACATCGGGTAGGCGAGGACTTGCGTATCGGGCAGCGTCTGCTTGATCACCTGTTTGGCAATGTCACAAAATTGAATGGCACTCAGTGAGCCTTTAAAGCTATCTGGGGCCAGCAGAATAGAGTGGGGTGTCGTCATATAGCGGAACCTGAATCACAAAATCGGAGTGTAAGAGAGTTGACGCGACGTTGCGTATGAGAGTATGACACCGCAATGGATCAAGATTTCTGCAGTACCAGTCATAAGATTATCAAATAAGAGTCATAATAAACAGATTTATTTACGCTTGGTGGTATACGTGACATGGCTTGTTTTGACTGAAGTTTTGGCGTATTGATGTTTTTATATAGACTTTACTCCTAGATTTTATAGGGTTAAACTTAACAGGTGCCAATAGGCCTTACACTGAAACCCAAAATTAAGGTGGATACTCTTGTTACGTTTCTTACATCCATCCAATATCTATCTGCGCTTTACGCTCTATTTTGTGAGTTTTAGCTTTATTGTTGCACTGCTTACCTCTCTGGTGAACTACAACAATGAGTACCTCAATCTGGATAAGGATGTGTATGATCAAGCCTATACCTCCTATCAACAGAAGCGGCTTACGGTGCAGTCCGCTGTGGTCGGGGTTGAGGACGATATTCAGGCTGTGATTGATAACCCCATTTTCAAAACGTTTATCGACGACTCTCAAGCCGACTCACTACAAAATGCAAATCATCTATTATTAAGCCTCGCCGATGCCAATGTTCACTACTTTCAGGTGCGTTACCTTGATGCCAGTGGTATGGAGCGTATTCGAATTGAAAAACCACGTGGTTCAAAAGCCTCTATTATTGTTGACAAGGAAAAACTGCAAAATAAGTTTGAACGCTACTACTTTACAGAAGTAAAGACGCTGTCGCCTAATCAGTTTTGGCACTCTAAGTTGGACCTGAATATTGAGCATGGCAAAATTGAGCAACCTATACGTCCAACCTTGAGGGTAGCAAGTCCGGTGTTCGATCACGGCGAGTTTGCCGGCATGGTGATCATTAATGCCGACATGTCAAAAGTACTGCGTGAATTGCAGCAGAGTTTTGAGTTTGATGTTTACCTGATTGATGGCGAGGGTTATTTTATTTTGCACCCTGAAAAAAGTAGCCAGTGGTCACGCTACCTGAACGGTAGCTATCGACTGCAGGATGTGCTCTCTCAGGCTGAAAGGCTGTTACAGGGGGCTGAGTATCGCGATGGTGTCTGGTATGCCTTTTCATTCGAGAATGATATAAAAAACTCTGAGCGTATTCGTCTGGTCCTTAGGGTTAAAGAGGACTATGTGCGCGGTCTAACGATGGAGAATGTTTGGATCTCCTTCTACCTGGCGCTGCTGATTCTGGTCATTTCGATTCCAACCGGGTTGCTGCTAGCGGTTCAGCCTTCACGCCTGCAGAAAAAACTCGATAGTGCGCTAAAAAGAAATAAGAAGGCGCTGGCGGTGATTGATGAGTATGTTTTAACCTCTGAAACGGATTTGCAGGGTAGCTTTGTCAAGGCCAGTAGTGCGCTGTGTCGTTTAAGTGGCTATCAGCAACAGGAGTTAATCGGCCGTAAGCACTCAATTTTTAAAAGTGGTGATATGGATGACGAGTTTTATAAGAATTTATGGAACCGGATATCCAGTGGTGGCGTATGGAGCGGTGAAGTTAAAAATAGAACCAAGTCCGGGCAGTCATTTTGGCTGGATATGTCCATTATACCTCGTTATGAAAAAGGTGAAATGGTAGGGTATGTCTCTGTCGCCCATGATATTACCGATCAGAAGATGATTGAACAAATCTCTGAACAGGATCCTTTGACCCAGCTGTTTAACCGCGTGAAGTTGGATCATGTTTTAGAACAGGAAGCGTTGCGGGTGAAACGTTTTCATGATGATTTTTCCATTATTCTGATTGATGTTGATCATTTCAAATTGGTGAATGACCGTTTTGGACATCCGGCAGGAGACAGTGTGCTGATCGAGCTTTCGCAACTATTGAAAGAGCATACACGAGCAATTGATGTGGTTGGCCGCTGGGGTGGTGAGGAGTTTATGGTGCTCTGTTTGGAAACGGGCTGCAAAGGTGCCGAGATACTGGCAGAGAAACTGCGCTCTAGTATTGAGGGTCACAAATTTAAATACGTAGACCAGCAAACGGCAAGTTTCGGCGTGAGTGAATTCAAAATAAACGATACGGTTTCACAGTGTATTAAGCGCGCTGATGACGCCTTATATAAAGCCAAAGAGCAGGGGCGCAACCGAGTCGAGGTCGGCTTATAGTCGGTTGTGCCCTATAGCAGGCACGTAGTAGGCATAATCGCTTCAGGATTATAGGGTCAAGCACTCTGTATCGGCGCTGACATGAGCTAAGAGGTGAAGTTTAAGCTTTCCACTTGATGGAGCAACCCATGCTTGGAATCTGTTTCAATGGACCTTGACCAGTTTGCGCCACCTGTTGCATCGCCTCCAACAGATCACGACGTACACCATCCGGTGCGGTCTCCTTGCGTGATTCATCCAAACGACCACGGTATTGCAGTTTCAGCTCGGCATTGTAGCCAAAGAAGTCGGGGGTGCACACTGCGCCATAGACTTTGGCAACCACCTGGCTCTCATCTAAAACGTAAGGGAACGGGAAGTCCCACTTTTCGGCAATCCGTTTCATATTGTCGAATGAGTCTTCCGCATATTCGTTCGGGTCATTCGACATAATGGCGATGCTGTTAATGCCGAATTCATCGCGCAGGATGCGGGTGTCATCCACTAAACGCTGGTGAATCGCTTTGACGTATGGGCAGTGGTTGCAGATGAACATCACCAACAGGCCGTTCTCGCCCTTGGCCTTTTGCAAAGTCCAGTTCTGACCATCTACGCCAGGTAGATCAAAATCGATTGCCGCAGCATTAAAATCACAAACAGGTGTTGTTAAACTGACCATTTCTGCTTCTCCCAAAAGTTAGTTTGTAAATTGATCAGGCCTGATCATTTAATTATTAACGATTATGCATAAAAAAACCCCGCCAAGCGAGGTCTTTAATAAAATCTATAAAGCGTAATGACTGTATCACCAGATAGGTGTTCCCTTTGTGATGGGGTGCCGTCGTGTTTTCAATACGCTTTTAGAAACGTGCGAAAGCGCTAAAGTCGAGGCAAGAACGAGCTGAAAG
>CAZNML010000002.1:0-19479 GCA_964574275.1 uncultured Thiosulfatimonas sp.
CGTTATCGACACCAGCTAATAGAGTCACCGCTTTATTGATTTTGTACTGACCGTACAGATCGAGAGTGCTCCATGCTGCGGTCTCTAACTCACCGTAAGCGTCATTGACTTCTGTCTGCTCGGTTGCGAAGTTGAAACGCGCACCCGCATTCCAGTTAGCTGTTGTGTATTGCGCATACAGGTCACCCGATAGTGGAGCCATATTGCTGAGGTTACGGCTGTCGGTATCGTTGGTACCTTTGGTTAAGCTGGCATTTACACCTACCGTCAGCTGGTTGTTAAGCTGGTAGCTTGATGCAGCATCGATTCCCATAATGGTGGCATCTTTGTTCAGGTAGATACTGCGTTTATCAACGGTTGCACCCCCCATCAGACCGCCCAGCTTACCTGACTGGTTCGCAGTTGGATTGCTGTCGCGCAGGATATAGTCATTCACTGCGTCGTAGTAAGCGGAAACCGACCAGCTGGTGGTTTTTCCGTTTTTAGCAAAACCGATATCGAACTGATTGTGCTGTTCCGGTTTAAGGTCCGGGTTACCAATCCAGGAGACATCAAGGGTATTACCATTCACGGTTTTGGTGCCGCCTTTAGCAATGTAGAGTTCGGTTGCATCCGCATAACGGTGTGTCATGCTGATACCGGCATACATATTGATACCGTTATCCAGCTGCTTCTCATAACGGATCAGACCGTTCAGTTTTGAGTGATCGTGGCTGGTATCACCAGAGAAATCGCTGTAACGGTTGTACTGGCTCAGTGCAGTTTTACCGGCATCGGTAGCTACTGCAGCGTCATTGGCTTTAGTATTGTGGTTGTCATAACGTAAACCTAATACCACTTTCTGCTTGTCTTTAAAGAATGAGGTTGACTCGGCAAACACGCTCTTGGTCTCAGTTTTAACATCCGGCCACATAAACCACATGGTTGGCGTACCGTTTGGTTTCTGCAGAGTCGACATTTTTCCAATGGCTTCGTATTGAACACCGTAATCAAGCTGGGTGTGGCCAACTAGGCTGGTTAATTTGATTTTGGCGCCATCGGTAGTCACATTGGTGACATTTTTCATCTGTTTGTTTGCCGCTGTGCTTGGACGGAAGGTATAGTTATCCATGATGTGATCCACTTCAGATGAGTAGATGTCGGCGTCAACACTTTGAATCATATCGCTAATCTGTTCACCCTTATAACGCAGGCGGGTGGTGGTGCCGTCTGATTTAGGTGAATCCATCGCCGCACCCTGGAACAGGGCGTCTTCAACCAGAGTGTTCTCTACGGATAGACGCAGCTCGTGATGGTCGTTTGGAGTCCAGCCTAAATCAATATGCCCCTGGCGGCTGTCATAGCTGGAACGCACTTCATTACCATTGCCGTCTTCGTAGTTGTCGGCACTTTTCTTCGCTCCCTGTACAACGATGTAACCTTGATCGCCACCGGCTGATAGTGTCGCATTAATGTCCTGTTTAACACCGTTGGAAGTGGTTCCCAGATTAACTTCACCGTTATAGGCTTTGTCTGCTGTAAAGCTTGGCGCAACACGTTCAAACAGCACGGTACCACCGCTACCGCCGGAACCATGGGTTACTGATTGCACGCCTTTGATTACGGTCACTTCATCAATACTGCTTAGTTCCGTGTAAGCGGTAGGCGGGTCCATACGGTTAGGGCAACCGCCTTCGATTTTGGCACCGTCAATCAGGATGTTCAGTTGTGACTCTTTCTGTCCACGAACCACCAGATCCAAACCGTGTCCACCCATACGTGAAGCGCTCACACCGTTTAGTTGACGCAGTGTAGCAGCAGCTTCAGAGTTAGCGCTGTTTAAAAGCTTTTCAGTGCTGACGGTTTGCTGTTGTGCCAGTTCTTTATTAGCTTCTACAGAGACCTGCTGTAGTTCAGCAGCGATAGCAACGTTAGTAGAGGCTAAAACAGAAAGAATGGCGATTGAAAGTTTGTTGCGGGTGATCATACAGATGCCTTTAGTTACACAGGATTAAATTATTTGCGGGTATTTTACGTAGCTCTAGCAGCTAGAGGGTTGAAAGAACCTTAATCAAAACCGCGCAACTTTTTACAGAGAGTTAACAGAGTATTAAGAGACTCTTAAGATCATGCGCTGGATCAAGTTATGATCTTTTTTCTGCAGATAAAGAACCGCAAGGCAGGCAGTGTTATAATGTTTTCTTTTTCAAATTTGTGTTGAGTCATAATCATGGTTGTGGCTGGTTTAAGGATATTGCATGCCAGAAGAGATATTACGTCGCGTATTAACGGTCCCGGTTTATGACATTGCCGACGAAACGCCTTTAGAGATTGCACCGCTGCTTTCCAAGCGTCTGCAGAACCGTGTGTGGTTAAAGCGTGAAGACCTGCAACCGGTATTCTCTTTCAAGTTACGTGGGGCCTACAACCGCATGGTTCAGCTGACGGAAGAGCAGAAGCAGGCGGGGGTGATTGCCGCCTCTGCCGGTAACCATGCGCAAGGCGTGGCGCTGTCAGCGTCCAAGCTTGGCGTAGAGGCGACCATTGTTATGCCTAAAACCACGCCACCGATCAAGGTGAATTCCGTTAAGCGTTTAGGCGGCAAGGTGATTTTGCAGGGCGACTCCTACGATGAGGCCTCCAAGTATGCCAAAGCGCTGTCGGCAGAGAAGCAGCTGACCTTTATTCACCCCTATGATGATTTGGATGTCATTGCCGGACAGGGCACCATCGCTTTAGAGATGCTGCGTCAGCACAGCAAACCGTTTGATGTGATTTTTGTTGCGGTTGGCGGCGGCGGCCTGATCTCAGGTGTGGCGGCGGTGATTAAACAGGTGTCGCCGCAGACGCGTGTGATTGGTGTTGAGCCGGAAGATGCGGCTTGTATGACCGAGGCGTTGAAAGCGGATGAGCGAGTGGTGCTGGATCAGGTTGGCATCTTTGCCGATGGTGTGGCGGTCGCCCAGGTGGGTGAGATTCCATTTCGTATCGCTAAAACCTGTGTCGATGAGATGATCACCGTTAAAACCGATGAGATCTGCGCGGCGGTGAAGGATATTTTTGAGGACACGCGCGCCATTGCCGAACCGGCTGGTGCGGTGGCGATTGCCGGTATGAAGAAGTTTGTGGAGCGCAATGGCGTGTCCGGTCTGGAGATGTCGGCCATTGTCAGTGGTGCCAATATGAACTTTGACCGTCTGCGTCATATCTCTGAGCGCACGGAACTGGGTGAGAAACGTGAAGCGATCTTTGCGGTGACCATCTCCGAAGAGCCGGGCAGCTTCAAGAAGTTCTGTGACCTGCTCGGCGGGCGACGTGCCATTACCGAGTTCAACTACCGCTACTCGGATGCCGACAGCGCGGTGGTCTTTGTCGGGGTGCGTACCGAAGCGGGCGAGGCCGAACGCAAATCCATTGTCAGTGATCTGGAAAACAACGGCTATCAGGTGCAGGATATGACCGACAATGAGATGGCCAAGTTGCATCTGCGTTTTATGGTCGGTGGTCATGCTAATGGCGTGCAGCATGAGCTGTTGTACCGCTTTGAGTTTCCAGAACGTCCTGGTGCTTTATTGCAGTTTTTAACCGATATGAGTGAAGAGTGGAATATCAGTCTATTCCACTATCGAAACCACGGTTCCGCTTACGGACGAGTGCTGGTTGGAGTGCAGGTGCCACCAGAGCAGAGTGACGATTTTGAAAGTTATTTAGCCAACCTGGGCTATCCGTATGTGAATGAGCACGATAACCCAGGTTATCAGCTGTTTTTGCGTCCTACCGACTAGTCCGCACTTTAATCAGGCCTGTTCAGTTTATGCTTAAAATCTCTTCCAGGCTGTCTATTCCCGACGAGGAGATTGAGCTTTCTGCCATTCGTGCGCAAGGCGCAGGTGGTCAGAATGTCAATAAGGTCTCTTCGGCCATCCATCTGCGTTTTGATATCAACGCCTCCTCTCTGCCTGAAGTCTATAAACAGCGACTGCTGCAGCTTAAAGACCGCCGCATCAGTAAGCAGGGCGTTCTGATTATTAAGGCGCAGCAGTTTCGTACTCAGGAGAAGAATCGAGAGGATGCGTTGCAGCGTCTGCTGGAGTTGATCAGGAGTGTCATGGTGGTGCACAAAGTCAGGCGTGCGACCAAGCCCACCAAGGGCTCTCAAAGACGGCGCCTGGAGAGCAAAGCCAAGCGTAGTCAAACCAAGCAGCTTAGAAGAAAGGTGTTGGATTAAAAAGTATTTAGCGCTCGATTTTGAACATTGAAAATGAACAGGCCTGCTTATTTTAGTTGAGCAGGCCTGTTGGTTTTAATGGAGCAAGTTAGATCTTATTCTGACTGTTTGCTGCCTGCTGCCGCTTCAGCCTCCTGTTTGGCTTTGTGTTTGCGTGCAATCTCATCCCAGTCGATATTGTTACACTCCTGGCACTCCTCTTTGATAATGCCTGCTTTGACAAACAGAGCATGGACTTTACAGCCGACACAGAATCCTAAAACCGCTTCCAGCCACATAAAGCCCAAACAGACCCAGACCATAATCAGCGGGATATAGTAAGACATATAGTTTTCGGTGGTCGGCAGGCTACCCTCACCTAAAACGGCATTCACCCAGTGCGCAAATACCTCCGGATTAAAGTAGATCCAGCAGATAGAGATTAGGGTGGCACCAATACTCCAGGCAAAACGTTTCGGCGCCAGTGGTTTCCATACCTGCGGCTGCGAGCGCGCTAAAAAGCTGGCAATCAAAATGGTGGGGGATAAGCGTGAAGTGAGTACACTCATGCTGATCAGCATCTCAAACAGGGCATACACCAGCAACCAGCTTTGAACGGTGTAGTCGTAGGTACGTTTAATGGCTTCAACCTGATAGATAATATTGTCATCCCAGTCTGTATCATAGGTATCCACCGCGGTGTTGCCATCAACCACCCAGTGTGACACATAGATCGCATCAAACAGGGTGAACAGCATAATAACAGGAATGGTTAACAATATACCGGCACGGATACGGACTGCGGTGTCATTAATATAGGTTGGGCTTTCTTTAGGGTCTCTAAACCAAAGATTTTTTAGCGTATCGAGCATGGTCATACCTTTTTGAGAGCTTGCTTATATAAGAAGAACTTGAAGTATGTCGTTTCTTTCAATTTGAGTCAAAATGATTAAATTGTTAGGCCTTTAAATTCATTTTATGACCGGAGTTTGCAGCCTGTTTAGGGTGGTAGCTTTCTCTGCTACGGCTGTGGTTGTGTCTGATTAAATTGATCGCAAATATGCTGGCCATCCAGATTTTCAAAGTCGGGAGTAGCAGGCATAAAGGCATTGGCTCGCATATCTTTAGTGCACGCTTGAATGGTTTTAATGGCCTCGGAGTTGGCTATTTTTTTGGCAAATTCAAGCGCTTCGGTCTGTGCCTGTTCACGTTTTCCCTGTTGGCATAAGCTACGCAGTTTGCTCTCGAACTTAGAGATTTCAACTTCGTACTGGTGGATCTCGGCCGCATTGACCTGCATCAGACACTGCTGCATCTTCTGCATCTGCAGCATCATCTGCTGCATATTTCTGCCCTCCATATCCACCATATGGGAGGCAAAAGCGTGGCTGGACAGAAGTAGGGATAGGATGAAAGCACTCAATCTGTATTTCATAATGTAATCCTTAGCAGCTAAATAGAGTAAGCTTATCTACTAATATAGCATATTGTACGTAAATTGAAGCGGCAGAGATTTTACAGAAGAGGGAGAGGGAGCGGCGGCCCCCTGTTGCGTAAGCAGTTGTGTTAGAGTTCAGACTGTCTAAAATCACTTAAACGTTTAAGCAGATATTCAAGCTCGGCACGTTTTTCCTCTTTTTCGTGAACCTTCTCTTCAATAAAGTCGACCACCAAAATTTGCAGTTTCTTTTTATCGAGCTTATTGATATTGGTAATCCCTCCGGGATTGAGGACATTCACCTCAAGGATTTTGTCGCCAATCATATCCACACCAACAAAATAGAGGCCGTCCGAAGCCAGGCGTGGACCAATTTTGCGGCAGATGGCCATTTGGGAATCGGTCATTTTATACTTATGCGCCGTGCCGCCAACCTGAATATTGGCGCGTACATCGCCTTCCGGCGGTTTACGGTTATAGGCACCAATAAACTTGCCATTCAGCATCAATACGCGGACATCTCCCTCTTCAGCACCCTCTATATACTCTTGAATGATGATGTAGTTGTCATCACCCTGACCATGAATATAGAAGTCCAGAATGGAGTTGATGTTCGACTGAGCATTCTTCTCTAATACAATGACACCGTGACCGCCGGAACCAACCAGTGGCTTTAAGATCACCTTATCCCCAGGCATTTCATCAATAACCTGACGAATCAACCTCTTGTTTTTGGAGACGTAAGTAATCGGTAGATAGGTGTTGTTTGGGTCATTGAAGGTGGTGGTGTAGAGTTTATTGTTGGCTTTACGAATACCGTCAATGTCATTCAGAATGACACACTCATCCTTAATGGCGTCTAAGAAGTTAAATAGAATCGGATCAATCGGTGGATCCTTGCGAATCATTAAGCTGTCCAAACCATGCAGTGGGGTGAGTTTCTCTGTAAAGGTTACCTTCTTATAGAATTGGGTAATATTGTCTGGAATTTTATCCATCGGCTCGATATGTTTTAAAAAACCGTAAGCTACATTATTACGCACGGTTAAGTTGCGTGGGTAGAGAATGGAGACCTTGTGGCCACGCTTCAAGCACTCACGAAGAATCAGCAAAGTTGAGCTTTTTGTTGGCTCAATCTGCGTCCAATCAGCAATAATAAAACCGATATTCATTTATTTTCCCTCGAATAAAAGGTTCCTTAATAGGGAACTAAACCGCATACTTATCAATTTGAACCTCATAGAATACAAGGTTTAGATGAAGTGAATTCTGAGAGAATTATTGAAGAATTAAAGAGGGGAAAGATGAATTTTTAATGACACCATGCCGATAATAAGCATGGTGAAATAATTGGGGGAGAAGCTTCGGATCTATGAGTTGACTATTCGCTTAGCAAATCTAATTGCGCTTCTTGGCTTTCAGACTTTTGATCCTGATTAATACGGCTTGATGTCGGTCCGGTTTGATTGCGGTATTTGGCATCCGAGCGTTTGTTATAGGGTTTGATCGAGGCGCTGGACAGAGTTTCAAAGTTAATGGCGCAAATATCCATGCCCGGGCGCAGCGCCAATGGCAGTTTTCCGCTGTTGAAAATCTCCAATACAATCTGTCCGTGCCAGCCCGGATCGATGCGGTGCGCAGTGACATGCACCATCAGACCTAAACGCGCCAGGCTGGAGCGGCCGTCTAACCAGCCAACCAGATCATCCGGAATGGTGACCGACTCATAAGTGGCCGCCAGCGCCAGCTCACCCGGATGCAGGAAGAACGCTTCATTTTCCGGGATCAGAATCTCCTCTCCCATAACGGTATCCATGATTTTCTGCACTTCATCCTTCGGGCCGCTCAGATCGATATAAGGCGCGGTGTGATCATTAAAAACGCGAAAGCGATTATCAAGTTTCAGGTCAACACTGATGCCTTTGATTTTGTCTGCGCTAGGTTGAGGATCAATGGCAATTTTGCCCGCTTTAAGGTGTTGGATAATGTCGCGATCACTGAGTTTCATAATGTTTCTGATATCTTATCGAATGTTAGGTAGTTTCTTTAACAGTAAGGTAATGGTTTTTTCTTTCTCAATATTATAAACGTCAACCCGTCCTGGAAAGTAGTGATGTTCTGGTAATAACCAGATTTTTACATTGGCTTTGCTGGTGTTGAATTCAAAAGGTACAGCTTTGACCTGCGTTTTAAAATCAGCCAGTTCCAGCTCTTTGACTGGTTGGTTGGAACGGATACTCAACTTTTCCTGACCGTAGGTGTCCTGCAGATAGAAGCCTTCAATGGCGAGCTTATTGAGCTGATGGTGCTGCAAAGCATAAGCGATGGAGACGATATCAAAAATTTTGGTTTGATTTGGCCACTGCTTGTCTTTTTCCGGATAGAAAATATTACTGCTGTCGCTGGCACGAATCAGAGAGACTGTCTTCAGCTTCTTTTTGTCTTTCAGGTCATCTCCAGCCTGTTTCACGTAGCTGTGCCAGGTTAAATTCGGGCCATTCTGGGTCAGTTTGATCTCTTCGTGAGTCTTTTCGCTGATAAATAGACTGGCCAAGCCACTGGGTTTAGCAGTGGCCGACAGGGTGCACTTTTCTCCCTGGCAGTTAAGCGACTGTTTTGAGTTGCCTAACACGATATCAAATGCGTGCACCTCAAAGGTGGCATCAAACTCAGGCAGCGGTTTGGCGTAAGCAATAGAGCAGGTGAGGCTGAACAGTAAAAAGACAACAACAGAGTTCACTCTCATTAAAGAGAGTAAGGAGTTACGGAGCGGTGCGCGAAAAAGACCTGTAGAAAACATTGTTCATCCTTCGCTTAAAAAGCGTCAAAATCTAAAAATCGGCCAGCTGCAGCGGTTTGTCGAGTGGTTGCTGTTCAAACCAGGCCTGTCCATTTTCAAATGCCAAACGGTTTTCTGCAAACCATTGGACCACTAAAGGATACGCGATGTGCTCTTGTTGGTGAACCTTTTGTTGCAGGGTTTCAACGTTATCTCCATCTTCTATACAGACTTTAGCCTGCAAGATCGCCGGGCCGCCATCCAGTTCCGGTGTAACGAAATGAATGCTTAAACCGTGCTCGCTGTCTCCCGCTTCAAGCGCCCTTTGATGGGTGTTCAGCCCCGGGTATTTAGGCAGAAGAGAGGGGTGGATATTGAGCATGCGTCCCAAAAAGTGGCGGGTAAAGCCATCGGTAAGGATGCGCATAAAGCCTGCCAGTACTACCAGCTCAACCTCAGCACTCTCTATAGCCGATTGCAGTTGTGCATCAAACGATTCGCGGTCTGCAAAAGCGGTGTGATCAATCACCTGCGTGCTGATTCCCGCATTTTTTGCCCGTTGTAAACCATAAGCATCGGCTTTATTGGAGATTACCAGAGCGATCTCATACAGGTCGGTTTGCGTTTTCTGATGGTTGATAATGGCTTGAAGGTTGGAACCGCTTCCTGAGATAAGAACGGCAATACGCATTGGCTTTGTCATGAGAGTAGTCTAATACAGTCGTATGGGTTGGATGATAAGGCCTTTCTGTTAATGACCGCGGAAATGAGTTCCAGAAGAGGTCGTTAACAGAAAGTGAACCTTAACCTAAAGCAGTTAGCCCTGGTATAGAGATACCGAAGGCTCTGTCTGCTCTGAAGATTCAATCTGACCGATAACAGAAACGGTTTCACCGGCCGCCGTCAGCAGGTCGATCGCTTTTTGTTGATCTGCCTGATCAACCACAATTACCAGACCGATACCGCAGTTTAGAGTGCGGTGCATCTCTTCATACTCTACGTTACCGTTCTCTTGGATCCAATCGAATACCGCAGGGCGTTTCCAGCTGTTGGTATCAATTTTAGCCATGGTGTTTTCAGGCATTACACGTGGCAGGTTCTCTAATAGTCCACCACCGGTAATGTGAGATACAGCATGGATATCAACCGACTTCATTAGCTCTAACAGTGGCTTAACGTAGATGCGGGTTGGAGCCATCAGAGCATCAATCAACGGCTGTCCGTCGATGTCTGTTTGCAGGTCAGCGCCAGAGACTTCGATGATTTTACGGATCAGAGAGTAACCGTTTGAGTGTGGGCCGCTTGCTCCCAAACCTAACATGACGTCACCAGTTTTAACTTTAGTACCGTCAATCAGGTCGGCTTTTTCTACGATACCAACACAGAAACCGGCCAGATCGTAATCACCTTTCGGGTACATGCCCGGCATCTCAGCGGTTTCACCACCGATCAATGCGCAGCCTGATTGTAGACAACCTTCACCAATGCCTTTTACCACATCGGTCGCTACGGCAACATCTAACTGACCTGTTGCGTAGTAGTCCAGGAAGAATAGAGGCTCCGCACCTTGAACAATCAAATCGTTAACGCACATGGCAACCAGGTCGATCCCTACTTGATCATGTTTGCCACTGTCAATCGCTAGACGCAGTTTTGTACCTACACCGTCCGTACCGGAAACCAGTACCGGATTTTTGTATTTATCCATTGGCAGTTCAAAAAGGGCACCAAATCCACCTAAAGAAGCGCTTACTTCTGGGCGTGCTGTGGCTTTAGCAATCGGTTTAATTGCGTTTACTAAATCGGTTCCAGCGTCAATGTCTACACCAGCGTCTTTATAGCTGATTGAAGTGTTGTTTGTTGTCATAACGTCTTTTGTTCCAGTTTAAAGCTGTGTTCAATGCAAAAGGACTCAATAAAGCCTTAATGATTCCAGGGTTTGGAATCTGGTTAAATAACCTATAAAAGTCTCTACCAAGTACACAAAAAATATTATGATATTGTAACGAAAATTTTAGAGTCAGATATGAGAAGTTTTATCCTATTCGTCACGATTTTGAGTTTTGTGGTGATTAAGCCGCTTCAGGCTGGCCCCGCAGAGCCGAATTCGAGCAGCCTGTTTACCATTATTGAGCCCTTTGATGCCGAGGTCACGGATTCAGGTGAGCTGGTAAAAAAGCCCAATCTTGAGTTAAAAATCCGCAAGGGAATGCGTGATCTGTTGGTGCGCTTGACCGGAGATCAGGCGATCTTGGCCACAGCAGAGGGTAAAAACTATATTGCCGCGGCCAAGTCATGGTTAAGTACCTATCACTTTGAAGCGCGTAAAGAGGATGGTGTGACTATTGGTCAAAACCTGGTATTGGACTTTGATCGTCAGCGTCTGTTGAACTCATTCCAGTCGGCACAGATTCAAATTTGGCCGCAATCGGAGCGTCCGGCCACCATGTTGATGGGAAGTTACCTGGCTGCCGGCACCTTGATGAAATTGAATGCCGAGTCGTTAGGCTACCGTCCGGACATTGATTTTAGAGCTTATCCGACGCTATTGGCGCTGCCGTTCAGTGTGGGCGAGGATCTGCAATCCTGGGTCTATCCGGTGGGAGATCAGGTACCACCGTTGATGAGTCAGCGTATTCAAGAGATGTTGATTCAATCCGGAGAGGACTACCTGCTCAGTTTTCAGTTGGAGCAGAATCCGGGGCAGCCGGTTAAACTGCTGTGGAAACTGTTTGACCGTTCCGGTGCGGCTTTAGGTTCAGCCAGAATTGAGGGCGCCAAGCTGCAGCCTTTAATGGAAACCATGTTTAACCGCATGATCGGTGCCTACTCTTACGCTTACCGCCAGAGTGCAGATGTGTTGAATGTGGCGACGGTGACCATAGATCAACTGCTCAGCGCCGAGCAGATTATTGAGATTGAGGCCTTTTTGAAGGCGCAAAAACCAACCGTGCATCAGGTGTTTTTACAGCAGGTCATTGAGGATCAGGCGACATTTGAAATGATCTATCAAGGGCGTTATAGCAACTTTTTAAAGCTGGTCACAGGGATTGATAACAGTGTGCTGGTGGATGAGAGCGCCTTAACGGCCGAAGTGAATCTGCGTTTACGTGGTTTAGGCGAACTGCCTGAAACACAATTAATTGATCTATCCAAAGAATTTGAAGGGCTTAATGCACGAGAT
Organism: uncultured Thiosulfatimonas sp.; assembly: GCA_964574275.1. Classification (GTDB taxonomy): domain Bacteria; phylum Pseudomonadota; class Gammaproteobacteria; order Thiomicrospirales; family Thiomicrospiraceae; genus Thiomicrorhabdus. Next base: position 11,588 of record CAZNML010000002.1, read on the forward strand.
TCTCAGGTTCAAAATGAACAACAAGGACAGTAAGTGTTTGTACAACTCCCTTTAAAAATCGGTTTGCGCGATGATGCGTGTTTTGAAACTTTTGTGACTGAGCAGGAGTCATTGGCGGTAGCACTGAATGCGCTGCAGACCGCGCTAAAACAGCCGCAGGGCAATGCCTTCTATCTCTATTCAGAGAGCGGTTCAGGTAAAACCCACCTGTTACAGGCGGCGTGCCGTTATGTGACGGAAAAGGGGCAGGCCAGTGTCTATCTGCCGATGAAAGATGATGGGCTGCCTCTGGTACCGGATGTGTTAAGTGGACTGGAGCAGACGCCCTTAGTCTGTTTGGATGATATGGAAGATATTATCGGTCATAAAAAGTGGGAGCTGGCTCTGGCCAATCTGCTGACCAAATCCAGTGTGCAGGGTCATAATGTGATTCTGGCCGGTGAGCTGCCGGTGGTGGATTGGTCGTTGGTGACGCCGGAATTGACCAAAGCGCTGATGACGGTGTTACCGATTAAACTGACCTCGCTTCATGAGAAAGAGGAAGTCATTCAAGCACTGCAGCGTCATGCCAAACGGTTAGGGTTTGAACTGCCGCTTGAAGTGGGGAATTATCTGGTCAAGCAGTTCTCCAACGACCTGCAGGAGCTATTGGCGGTATTGAAAATGCTGGATCAGGCGACCCTGGTGGAGAAGCGACGTTTAACCTTGCCGTTTGTTAAACAGGTATTAGGGCATTAACCACGCACAAACATAATAATAAATTCAAACCCAGCAGGCCTGCTGGGTTTTCACTTCGATAAAAAAGGATTTTTTAATGACTCATATTGGAATGAAAACGACGCAGATGATCAGAAGCAGTCTACAGCTGATTGTGCTGTTAATGGTATTGGGTTTTAGCAGTCACACTGTGGCTGCACCGCCGGAAAAACCGATTAAACTGATCGACCTGGATGGCAATGAGTCCTTCCTGTCGGACTATCAGGGTAAATGGGTGATTCTTAACCTATGGGCGACCTGGTGTCCGCCTTGTCTGGTAGAGATTCCTGACCTGATCATGTTCCATGAAGCGCACAAGGACAAAGATGCGATTGTGATCGGCGTTAACTATGAGGACAATGACCCGCAGAAGGTGAAAGCGTTCTCAGAGTCGCAGATGATTAACTACCCGGTGGTGCGTTTTGAGGGTAAACCGGATGGCAAAACCACTCCGTTAGGTACTTTACGCGGTCTGCCGACCACCTATATGGTTGCGCCTGATGGCACCGTGGTCGCAGCCAGAACCGGTATGGTTGATCAGAAGATGTTGGAAGAGTTTATGCAGCGCTATGCCGAGATGCAGAAAAAGTAACCACTTTTGTGTAAACTCTAACTAAATCAAACTCTAAAGTCGCCAATAGCATATAAACAGAGCGGCAGTGGAGGCGGAGGATACAGTATGAGACAGTCACTATTAGCCAGCCTGCTGGCGTTTTTTTATCTATTCAGTACAACAGCCTGGTCAGAAGACAGCGCTTTTTTTGATGAGACCTTTGGGAATTTTCAGGAGGAGTTAGAGACCGCGGCCGATGAGGGCAAGCAGGGGATTTTCCTGTTTTTTCAGATGGATGAGTGCCCGTTCTGCGATCGTATGAAAAAAACGATTATGACCGAGCCGGATGTCATTGCACTGTTTAAAGACAACTTTATGACCTTTCAGGTCGATATCGAGGGTAGTAACGAGGTCACCGATTTTGATGGCACCGTCTCCACCTCACAAGTTATATCTGAAAAAAAGTACCGTGTGCGCGCCACACCGGTGATGATGATCTTTGATCTGCAGGGAAAACCGTTGTTGAAATACACCGGCCCCACGCGTACCAAAGAGGAGTTCAAGTGGTTGGCAACCTATGTGACGGACGGTGCTTATAAAGAGATGAAGTTTACTAAGTACAAACGTTTGCAAAAACGTGCCTTGCGAGACTAGCCGATGAGATCTTTTAATAGAAACCGTTTATGGCTGGCTCTGCTCTCTCTGTCGCTGGCCGGTAGCGCCAGTGCCGATCAGCAAGCGCAAGCTACTCAAACGCAGCTCATTGAGCCGCCTGCTGAGACCAATACTGTTGAACTCCCCAACCCTTTAAGTCTAGATTATGTGTTGTCGCTGCCGATGCAGCAGCATCCGCAACTGCAATTACAGCAAGCCAAAATCGATCAAATTCAAGCGCAGCAAGCTTTGCAGCAATCCTCAGATAGAACGCAGCTTAATCTAGTGGGGCGTCTGGCCTGGCGAGAGTATGCCAAACAGAGCGAAGATTTTCATCTGGCGGCATTGCACGCTAAGCATCGCTTATACGACTTCGGCCAGAGCGCCAACTTAACGCAATCCTTAAGCAGCAAACAACAGGCACAGCAGCAGCTGTTAATCGAGTCAGAAACACAGCTTAAACTGCAGATAATGCAGGCCTATTTCAATGTGCTACTGGCGGATTTTCAATATCGTATTGATAATGAAGCGATGGCAGTGGCTTATGTCGGGCTCGATAAAGCCAAAGACCGACTGGAGCTGCAGCGAATCTCTGATGTGGATTACCTTAAACTCGAAGCGGACTATCAGCAGATTCTGGTGAAACGCACTCGTTCCGAGCATCAGCAGTTACAGAGTCGTCTGCTGCTGGCCAATCTGCTCGGCCTGCCGGATGCGCGTCCGGATGAATTGCAGTTGCCTCAGTTGAAAGCCTTTGGCAAACGCGATCATAAAAAGCTGGAACTGGAAACGTTACAGCAGCAGGTAATAACCAATAACCGAACGCTGCAAGCGCTGCAACAGCAGTTGCAAGCCGCTCTGTTCGAGTTAGAGAGCAAGCAGGCGCTCGCCAAACCAAATCTATCGCTTGATGCCTGGGCCGGCCAGCTATCCAGTTACCCGGAGATTCGAGAGGGCAGCTGGCGAGTCGGTCTATTGGTGGATGTGCCTTTGTATGACGGCGGCTCTACCGATGCCAAAGTCAGTCAGGCCAAAGCCCATATCCAAAGTCTGCAGGCGCAGATCAAGCTGGCAGAGCAGGCGCTGCGGGATGAGGTGGCAGAGATCTATTTTCAGTTGAAACTGCTAAAAGCGGAACAGTCACAGAACCAGACGTTTGGTGATTACGCCGATCTCTATCTGGATTACAGTCGAGCGCTGTATGAAAATGAGAGTACCACCGACTTGGGCGATGCCATGGTGCGTCTGTCGCAGGCGAACTATGATCAGCTCAGCTGGCAGTTCAAACAGGCTCTACTGTGGTCAAAGCTGGATGCGCTGCTGGCCAAACCAATGCAAGTCGCAGCCGACAATCAGGCAAAATAAGGAACAGATGATGGTGAAGTTAATTAAATCAACCCCGTTGCAGCTATCCCAACTGCTGTTAGCGGGCAGTTTAACGCTGTTGGCGGGCTTAAGCCATGCGCAGAGTGTCATGATTGGTGCGCTGGTGAGCGGACAAGTGACGCAGGTACATGTTGAAGTCGGGCAGGCAGTCAAAGCCGGCACGCTGTTGCTGGAGATTGATGCGCAACGCCATCAGGCCAAATTGACCTATCTGAAAGCGCAGCAGACCCTGCAGCAGACTCACTACAGTGATGCCAAAGTGGAGCTGGAGCAGGCACTGGACTTGTTTGATCGCACAGTCACCTCAAAGCGCACTCTGGACGCGGCACAGCTTTTGCACGACAGCGCTCTAGCTAAGTTAAACAGTGCCAAGGCCGCACTGCAAATGGAGCAGGCCTGGTCAAAATATTATCGAATTAAAGCGCCGATTGATGGCAAGGTATTAAAAATCCACGCACCGCAAGGATCGACGGTTTTTAACGAAAACAGTCCGTTAATTGAATTACAATAGGTACTTATCGCGCGCTGTGTGGCGCAAGCAAATTTAATAAGAGATTAAAGCATGTTATCAACACGTATTAAATATGGCCTAAAGTACTGGCGATTGGCGATTCACCTGGTTTTTAAAACCAAGCATTTTGGCGTGAATAACCTCTGGTGGGCTGCGCAGCCATCGTCTATTGGTTGGCACTGGTATCAGATCCTGTGGGGAACCCTAACAGTGCTGCCGATCCTGCGCAACTATCAGTCGCTTAAGGTACGCAGTTGTCTAGGCTGGCTGCCCGAGTCTGAGTGTCTGGCGCTTGGATTTAAGCCAAAAGCGTAAAGACATCCGTTGCGTTAAGATGCCACTGTTATGATTCAGCTCGACTTGGAACAGCGTCAGTCCTCCCGCTTCTCTCGACCGTTTCTGGTGACCGACTATGAGGACGTCAACTTTGAACTGCCGTTTCAAGGGCATGACGTTAACCTGACCGGTCTGAGTTTCTGGATTGATGAAGCTGATCTGTTTGTGCCGCAACAGCAGATCAGTCTGCGTATTAAGAATTTAGATCGTGATGAGACCTACTGCCTTGAAGGGGTAGAAGTGGTTCACCAACGTGAAGAGCAGGGCCGCGTACTGTGCGGCTGCCATATCGCTCAAGTGACCAGCTCGCAGCTATTAGCCCACCATCGCACGGTGATCAGTGACATTCAAACCGCACAACGCTCGCTGCAAAACAGCGAAATCTCTGAGTTTAATTTTATTGAAGAGGGTTCGCCGGTCTCCACCGATCAGGCCGATTACCAGGAGGCGAGTATGGCTCTAAATCTGGCGGTGTCCGAGCTGCAGTCCGGCCGCCAGTTTGGTCAAACCCTGCTGTTGGAGATTAAACAGTGTCTAGAGCAGATTGATAATCCGATTCTAAAAACGGAGTTGGTGAAGTTGTTTGATGAGTTCGGTTCTGGTTATGCGTCGATGACCGAGACCACGCTGGCTCTGGGTATGTTAGCCAAGTTGTTGGCGCACACTCCGAATGCCGCTGCTGATCGACAGGCCTGGAAAACCATGCTGACCGATTTTGAAAACCGTTTCTTAACCGAAGAGCAGCAGGTGGCTTATGACTTTATGCATCAGGGGTTGTCGGCCGAAGAGGCGATCAAGCAAGCTGAAAAGCTACTTCTTGAATCTAATTAAAGTACTCAATCTCGCCAGGCCTGCTGTAACAGGCTTTTGACCTCATCATCACTCACCTGTGGAAAACGTTCATACCATTGACCAATGGCCGCAAAATTATCCGGTTGAAATGGACAGATAACCCGATCCACCTTCTGCGATAGATCGTTAAGGGTATCGGCTGGGGCAACGGGTACAGTGACGGTAATTGACTTTATATTTTGTTGTTTCACCGCTTCAATCGCCGCCAGCATGGTGGCTCCGGTCGCCAGACCATCGTCAACAATAATAACGTCTCTGCCGCTTAAGTCCAGCAGAGCGCGATCTCCCCGATAGGCCTGCTCACGCCTTAGCAACTCTGCACGTTCCGTAGCTTCAACTCGATTAAGATCCATATTGCTGATGTGATAGCTTTGAATGACCTGGCGGTTAAGAATCTTTACATTACCACTGGCAATGGCGCCCATGGCCAATTCCGGAAAAGCGGGGGTGCCTAATTTGCGAACCAGCAAGAGATCCAGTGGGCTGTTTAAGGCGTTGGCAATTTCATAGGCGACCGGTACCCCACCTCGTGGCAGGGCTAATACCACGGCATTTTCAGCAAACTGCTCTGCCTGTAGAACTTCGGCCAACCACTGGCCGGCGGTCTCTCTGTCTGGTATCGGTAGATGCATGAATCACTCCTGTTCGGATATTTACTTAATAATAAAACAGGTGAGGATTATTGTGCAAAAAATTGCTGTATAGCTTGGTGGCAGTTGGCAGCTTTGCCGGGTGGGTTCAATTAATTTGAGTTGATCATCTGCTTTTGCATATAAAAAAGCGGGCTAGGGTGTATACATCGGCTTCTCATCATTCAGTGCTAACCAGCCGCGGATAATGCGGTAGATGATCCAGATGAAGTTGATTGCCAGAATAAAGTAACCGATGCCAATTGGGCTGGTAATAAAGCCAATAATAGACCAGAGCAGGCCGAACCAGAAGGTGCGAATCTGCCACCTGAAATGTGAAGCGACCCAGGTGTGCTGTACATCAGAGCGTTTAACATAGTTGATGATCAGGCCAATGACAGCGGTAATGCCGGTAAAGAAGGACACCGCTTGCAGTATATACACCACTAAAGCAATATTTTGGGCTTTTTGCGCTTCGCTGTCCACCTGGGCTCTCCAGTTATGGGGGGCTATTTTCGGTTGCGTTTGTGGCGGGCGCGGCGCTCTTTTTTCTTCTGTTCACGCTCTTTTTTCTTCGCCTCTTTGGCCAGGCGCTGCTGTTCCACCACCTTGAGTTCCTCTTCAATCATGGCTGGCGTTTCCAGACTCATGCCGTTACCGAGAATTTTATCGCGGAACTCGACCACCAGAATACGTGAGATCTTGTCCAGATCAACCATGCCGCCAGAACGTAAACAGCCGCGGGCACGACCGATCTCTTCCAGAAATTCGATGTCGGTATGCGGCAGCTCTTGTAAGTTGAAACGCGCTTTTAGCTCCTCCGGGTAGGCCTGCATAAAGTATTCGGCCGCATAGGAGGCGATGTCCGGCAGTTCAAAGGCGGTCTCCTTAATGCCACCGGTAATGGCCAGACGGTAACCGCTGTTCTCGTTTTCAATATTGGGCCACAGCATGCCCGGAGTATCAATCAGGGTGATGTTCTCTTCCAGCTTGATACGCTGCTGCTGTTTGGTTACCGCCGGTTCATTCCCGGTTTTGGCAATGGTGCGTCCGGTAATGCTGTTGATCAGAGTCGACTTACCAACATTGGGGATACCGATAATCAGGGCGTGAATGGTCTTAACCGACTTGGCTTTTTCAGGCGCCGATTTACGGATCATGCTCAGAATCTGTTCACGCTTGTCTGACTGTTGGGCATTAAATGCCAGGGTCTTAACGCTCTTTTCGCGTTCCAGATACTCTTGCCACTGTTTGGTAATAACCGGGTCAGCCAGATCGGTTTTATTGAGGATTTTGATGGTTGGTTTGTCTTGACGAATCTGTTCCACCAGAGGGTTTTGGCTGCTAAATGGAATACGTGCATCCAGCACTTCAATAAAGACGTCGATCTGGTTAAAGATCTCTTTTACCTCTTTTTGGGCTTTGTGCATGTGCCCTGGATACCATTGAATGCCCATTGTGCTTCCTTAACTCTGTAAAATTTGAATAGACAGATTATAGCGTTTTAGCCCGTTGGATGAGTTGAAATCTTGAGTGGGACAGTGAAACAGAGAGCAGTAAACAGGCCTGTTGGCTTTTAATTGTCAGCGCCACTGCTGTTGCTGTTTGCAGGTTCAGATTCGAACATGGTTATAGTGGCGCTGAAAAAAAGAATTGGTGTCAGCTAAGAGTTTAGGCTGAGCGGTTCTTTTTCAATTCCCGGAATGCCGATCGGGCCCGGCAGGTCGGGAATGGCGCAGGCGCTTAAGGTAAAACTAAGCAGAGCAGTGACAAGCAGGGTGGTTATTTTTTTCATCATTCATTCTCCTAGATACGGGGCAATAAAACCGTTGTTGTGTCGATAAAGCCCTTAAAAGCGGAAATGAAATCCGCTGGGGCATGATCTCTATACGCATTGTTTAAGTTAATTTAAAGCTAGGGCAGGGTCAAAATAGGGCAGATCAAGACTCTCGGCAACGCTCTGGCAGGTGATCTGGCCATGCAATACATTAAGCCCCTGCATAAAGCCCGAATCTTCAAGCAAGGCCGCCTGATAACCTTTGTCTGCCAGCTTTAAGATATAGGGCAGGGTGGCGTTGTTCAGCGCCAGGGTCGAGGTGCGCGGCACCGCTCCGGGGATATTGGCCACGCAGTAGTGCACAATGCCCTCTTCAATATAGGTAGGTTGTTGATGGGTGGTTGGTCGAGAGGTTTCAAAGCAGCCGCCCTGATCAAT
>CAZNML010000002.1:19579-22184 GCA_964574275.1 uncultured Thiosulfatimonas sp.
AGGCCGACCGCCATCTGCGCCGCATTTCTGCCGACGGTGCCGCCACCGATAATCACCACCTCGGCTGGCTCGACACCGGTTACACCACCGAGCAATACACCGCGGCCACCATAGGTCTCTTCCAGAAAGTGCGCGCCGACCTGAATCGACATACGCCCGGCCACTTCCGACATCGGTGCCAGTAGCGGCAGACGGTGTTGTTCATTCTCCACCGTCTCATAGGCGATGCACACGGCTCCGCTCTGCATTAGCAGACGAGCCTGCTGTGGATCGGGGGCAAGATGCAGGTAGGTAAACAGCACTTGGTCTGCTCGCAGCATGGCGCACTCAATCGGCTGCGGCTCTTTTACTTTAACGATCATCTCGGCTTCTGAGAACACCTCTGCCGCAGAGCTTCTGATTTGTGCGCCTACAGAAAGGTAGTCCGCATCGCTAAAGCCAACACCGATACCGGCATGGGTTTCAACAATAACTTGATGACCATGGTCAATCAGCTGTTTGACGCTATCAGGCGTCATACCAACACGGAACTCATTATTTTTAATCTCTTTGGGTACGCCGACGATCATCTATTTACCTCAAACCCGTCATTGAATGTTGTTTTAATCATACAGAATTATACGAGTTTTAAACAGCCAAAATGAACAGGCCTGTTGGCAGATTGGTCGTTTTGATAGGAGGAATCATATCTGCGTTTACTGGCTATCACTCAACACACATTGAAGCGTTAAATAGTGCTGATAAATTTGATTAATTGGCTGAGATTACGAATTTAAGCGTAGAATAAGCTGGTATGAAATTGAGTGACTAATGCAATGTTGTGAGGGGGGGGTAACATGTTGAAATTTCGTTCTGTTTTGTTGGTTTTATTAACTCTGCCGCTGAGTCTGCAGGCCAAAACCTGGACGGAGAAGTGTCCACAGATGGAAGTACAGAGTCCGTTTGTCTACAAACGTATCTGGTCGCCCGATAAAGAGTGGGTTAGAAAACCGACACCGAGCAATCAGGTGGTATTGATGTCTTGCGGTAACTGGAAAGTGGTGGGGCAGGAGATGGTCTGCTATTTTGGCGGTTATAAAACCACTTATGACTACTGGGTAAAGAAAGATATTGCCGAGGGTGCGAGCTGTAAGCGCAGCAGTCAGTGCCAGTTTAAGTGCACTTCACAAGCAACGGCTCCGCAGGCGATTAAACCCAAACTGCCAATGCATGCGATACCTCGATAGTTTTAATTAAAAGGCTAAAGCAGGCTTGGTGCGCTTTTTATATCGGCTTTCACAGTTCCACACCAAAATGCTTGAGTGTTGCCAACATCAGCAGGTAACACAGTACGGTAATCGCCACGGCAATGCCCATGCTTAGGTAGAAGTTAAGGCCGGATTTGAGCAGAACCGGCAGTGATACAAACAGTGCCAAAGACGGTAAAACCAGCCAAAACACACTGGAGGAGAGCGCGCTGACCTTATCAATGTCTTTGGTGTCGATATAGAGCCACATCATTGCCAGTACTGAAACCAGAGGGATGGAAGCCAGTATGGCACCGACTAGAGTGCTACGTTTGGCGATTTCGGAAATCGCAACAATCAGTACAGTGGTGATTGCGATTTTGACAAGATAGTAGCCCATATTCCCACTCCAATGATTAAATTTTTCGTATCCGTTTTTCTATTCTAACGCGGTGTGAACGCTTGTCCATACAAACGCCAATCAGCCCATCAATATGAATAAGCTGGCGATAGTAACCAGGCATGATCGTATGGTTGTCGTTAAAGCGGTAAAGAGTGGTCTTTTCATTTATCGCTCTGTTTACGCTGTGGTGATGACTCTATCTCTTGAAGATGCATGAACTGATAAGTCAATGATCTAGCTCTGTTTAACAACTAAAATGAAAAAAATTGAGAAAACTCCGGTGCTTTTAATGCATTGATTTCTATAACTATGTCGGTTTTTTGGGCTAAAAATGACTATTCGACACTACGAATATTTAAATATAGGGGGTGTATTTTTTTAATCTAAATGAGTATTATTACCATCAACTTATTAACAGTTGCTAATATTGAAGGAGTAATATTCGAAATGTCTGCAGTCACCTCAGCAAAAAAGAATGTCAGTCAATCCATTTTAGATAGATTAAAAACTCTAGATGATTTACCGCATTTTCCAAATGCACTTTTCAAATTAGAAAGAGTGCTTGCTGCTAAAGATCTGCCTGATTTAGATGAGGTGGTGCAGATGGTTGCTCAAGACCCAAGGCTAACCGCGGGTATAATCGGTATAGTGAATACCGCCAAGTATTCCAGTGGTCAAAAAACGACCGATCTGGCTGAGGCGATCATGCGTATCGGCATTAAGGATATTCGAGTCATGGCGCATGCAATTAACTATCAGGCCTCCTTTAAAACTAAGCCACCTTTCAGTGAAAAGCTGTTTTTGAAACACGCGTTGCTTTCAGCGTTTATAGCCCAGAACCTGGCTAAAGCGGTACACCTCAGCACCGGGGAAGCCTTTTTGTGCGGTTTAATGCGAGACATCGGCATTTATCTGTTAGCGGTCGAAGATCGGGAACGTTACCAGCAGGTGATTACGCTGTCCTATGGTGATAACA
>CAZNML010000002.1:22284-31026 GCA_964574275.1 uncultured Thiosulfatimonas sp.
CTGAATTTCCACCAGAAAGGTTTATCTCTGCCCTGGAGTATTTTGGTTTGGCTGAGGAGGTTTACGATGAGATTTTGGAGCAGACATTAGCTGACTTTGAAGATATGGGAATGCATTGACCGATAAAAAATTACAGTGAATATTGCTTATGACATAAAAACTTGAGTAGAAGTGACAGTCATACATTATAAAAAAGCGGCCACCAGGCCGCTTTTTTATTGCTTTAAATCAGTAGGGGAACCATATATGACTCCAGATATTTCTAAATCAGATATTTAATTGGCCAGTTTGACTGCTTTTGCTTGGCGACGCTGCATGCCAAATAGACCTAAAAGCCCCATTGTCATCAGCGCCCACGTTGACGGCTCTGGAACAGCAGAGATGTGACTGTTAATCCAGTCTATGTGGGAAGAGACTCTAGTTCCGCCCATTCCATCTCCATAGTCCGAGTCAAATACGCCGTCATCATAACTAACACTTCTAAATGAGTTTACAGACGTTAGAAACATTTCGCCAGCCACTTCAATGAAGCCACCACCACCACTGTCACCAGGTGCGAGCACGTATTCAAGGTCTAGAGGGGTTGTTGATCCATATGCAAGATCGCTGGAATCTTTAAAGCCGGCAGGCGCATCGAAATCTGAAAGCAGAATATCACCGAATTCCCCTTGATGATTTAGATCATATACGTTCTGCCCGGCACGTTTCACCCCGGATGCTTCGGTATCGCCAGTAAGACCATCGCCAGTTCTGCCGTAACCGACAAAGGTAGCAGTAGAATAAAGATCTGAACTCCCTGTGTAAAGGCTCGCATAAGAGATATCCGTTACCGCAGTATCCAGCTGGATTAAACCAAGGTCGTTACCAGCCCACAAGTCACCACTCCAGGTGTCGTGTGCAAACCAGTTAGTAGCGCTATAATTATCTCCGCCGACATTGAAAGTGATGCCACTAATGCTTGTTGAGTCGACACAGTGTGCTGCGGTCAATACCCAAGAGGATGCGATCAGACTACCGGAACAGCTGCCAAAGCCTGACATTGACAGCCTACCAACGGATTCATAATCGATATGCGCCGCAAGGTCCCTATAAAGAGAATCATCAACATCATGCCTGATCACCCCGGCATAGCTGGACGTGGTCAAGAAAACAGTTGAAACACCAAGAGCCACATTTATGAACATCTGAGCAGAAAATTTACGCATAAGTATCTCCACAAAAATCAAATAGGTAAGACGAGATGGATTTGATACCACCTTAAAACATAGAGCTGTTTTATAGGTAGCAAACGCAGAAAATCCAATTTTTAACTCGAATCCCCAGAATTCATTACTAAATAATGTAATTAATTATTTAATAATATCATTTAGGTTTTGTTATTGATAGTACGCCTATGATTTGTATTGGTTTTTGGGTTCAGCGCAATGGTCCTGATTGAGTCGGAGTAAAGTTGTTGCTAATTTTTTTAACTACTTCAACAAGTGGTGTTTTATTTTACTCTGTCCTCAAATTAAAAACTGTTGTTCTCGACGCGACCTTTTTAAACTCTGATTTGTACATAATGTCTCCTTGGAATTTAACTCCAAGTGAATTTGCCTTGTTATGTGTTTTCTGTCCATTCAAACTTCCAATATTTTTGAACAGCGACAATACCAACCAAGAATAAAAATAGCCTACCTGCATCATAGAAAAAAGCAGCTGGCCCACCTTGTGGTTCCACGAGTCCCCAGGACAACAGCTCTGAAAATAGAAATACAGCTGCATTTAGAACACTGATAACTCCCAGGCTTATGAGCCCGGCGGTTAAAAACGAGTACCAATAATCATTCAGTTTTTTTGCTTCGTCGATATACGAATAACCAAGAATGCCGGAAACAATACCGAGCAGAATATCCCAAGTATCAAAGGTTCCAGATGAATATTCGACAGCAATGATTACTGCAAAAGCAGTTACCAAACCTGCGTATTGATCTCCTCTGAGAGTTGGTTTATGAAATAGAATCACCTGAAGTTTTCCCTATTTACACATAACATTAATAGGCATTTTTGCCAGTTTATTTCGTATTGGGAATTAAAACAGGCATTAATGCTGTGATTCATTATAAATTCGTTTTTTTAACAGGATATTGGGTATTTGGGGTATAAACCTGTCATTAATAGTGATTGTTACTTATAAATGGTACCGAAAAGCATCATAACTTACTAGGACAAATGAGAACTCAAGTACGCCGGCAAGGGTATGCTTATGCTAACGAGATTAGCTACTGTGATTGGGTGAAACGTTTTGTTAACGTTTTATGGCTTGAAAGTTAGAGCTGCCATTATAGGAAGGGGGAGCAGGGGGCGGTTAGCCCCCTGGATAAGTTATAGCGATTAAGTTGGCCAGTTAGTTGGCTAACTTTTCCATTAGGAAGTCGATAAAGCCATCGGCTTCAATGTCCTGCGCCTTGTCATCACGGCGGTATTTGTATTCGATTTTACCGTCGTTCAGACCGCGTTCACCAATAACGATGCGGTGTGGAATACCGATCAGATCCATATCTGAGAACATCACCCCTGGGCGTTCAGAACGGTCGTCAAACAGTACATCAATGCCTTTGGCTTGCAATTCATTGTAGATCGCTTCGGCCGCCTCTTTAACACGCGGCGACTTCTGCATCTGCATTGGTACAATACATACTTGGAATGGCGCAATCGCTTCCGGCCAGATAATGCCGCGGTCATCGTAGTTCTGTTCAATGGCAGCGGCAACGACACGCGTTACACCAATACCGTAACAACCCATCTCCAGAATCTGCGAGCGGCTGCTCTCGTTTTGTACATTGGCGTTCAGCGCAGTTGAGTATTTGTTACCCAGCTGGAAGATGTGACCGACTTCAATACCGCGACGGATCTCGATTTTGCCGTTACCGCATGGGCTTGGATCGCCTTTCACCACATTACGGATATCGGCCACTAAAGTCGGCGTGGCATCGCGATCCCAGTTGGCACCAGTGAAGTGGAAGCCGTCTTTGTTGGCACCACAGACGAAGTCACTCATATTGGCAGCAGTACGATCGACAATAACCGGAATGTTTAAGCCAGCAGGACCAATTGAACCGGCGCCACAGCCGGCGGCATTTTTGATCTCTTCATCCGTCGCCATCTCTAGCGGCTCGGCCACCAGTTCCAGTTTCTCGGCTTTGATCTCATTCAGTTCGTGATCACCACGCACCACTAGAGCCACTACCGGTTGCTCTTCGGTTGCGCCTTTAACCAATAAGGTCTTAAGGATCTTCTTTTTCTTAAGCTGTAAGAAGTCACAAACCTCTTCGATAGAGTGTTTGTTTGGTGTGGCTACTTCAGTCAGATCGGCTGCTGGTGCTGCACGCTCTCCACGAGGGGCCAGAGCTTCGGCCAACTCGACATTGGCGGCAAAGTCCGAGGCGCTGGAGAAGGCGATATCATCTTCACCCGAGTCTGCCAGTACATGGAACTCATGTGAAGCTTCACCACCGATCGAGCCGGTATCAGCCTGTACTGGGCGGAAGTCTAGACCTAAACGGCTGAAGATGCGGTTATAGGCATCAAACATCTCGTCGTAAGTGCTCTGCAGGCTGTCTTTGTCCATATGGAAAGAGTAGGCGTCTTTCATAATGAACTCACGTGAACGCATTACACCGAAACGTGGACGAATTTCATCACGGAACTTGGTCTGGATTTGGTAGAAGTTGGCTGGCAGTTGTTTGTAACTGCGGATCTCTTTACGTACCAGGTCGGTAATGATCTCTTCGTGAGTTGGACCCAAAGCAAAGTCACGCTCGTGACGGTCTTTAATACGCAGCAGTTCCGGGCCGTAGTCTTCGGCACGGCCGGACTCTTCCCACAGCTCCATTGGCTGTACCACCGGCATCAATACCTCTTGCGCGCCGGAACGGTTCATCTCTTCACGAATAATGGCTTCCACTTTTCTTAAAACACGCACACCCATCGGCAGCCAGTTATAAAGTCCGCCGGCTAGAGGGCGGATAATGCCGGCACGTAGCATCAGCTGGTGACTGATGACGACCGCATCAGATGGAGTTTCACGGGTTGTGGCAAGTAGTAAGCTTGAGGTTCTCATGATTCGTTTTACCTTAAATCTAAAATCCAATAAATTGCGCGTATTTTAGCACGTTAAATAGGGTGAATATTTTGTAAATTTCGCTTTGAATTTATTCAATAATCCATCAGGCCTGATGATTATGAATTGCGGTATTGTTCAGGGTTGATAATCCGGAAAATTTTGAATCATTTCAGCGTAGCTTAGCTGAGTGGTTAAAGCGTGAATGACCGGTGCGATCGGCTCGGCAAACAGGCCAGGAATATCACACTCCTTGGCAGACAGGGTAAATGCCAACTGTTCCTGTGGCGGGTTGAACTGTGCATTGATACTGGCTTTATTGCCGCGAGGGTCCAACCGGTACCAGCCGTAGTCGGACAGGTAAACCGCATTCAGGCCATGCAGGCAGAAGCTATCTGGCGTGTCTTCAGCGCAGATCAGACGTTGATAACAGAGTGCCGCCGGTATCTCATTGGCGCGTAGCAGGGCGGCGAGCAGGTGGCTTTTGGCGTAACACCAGCCGGTTTGATGCTTGAGCACCTCGCTGGCTTTAAGTGTGGTGATTTGATCTTGATAGTCGCCGCTATGACGAATCTGATCACGCACATATTCAAAGCAGTTTTTAACCAATTCCAGTTCAGAGTGACTTTTGGCCGCGAGCCTTTGCGCCAACTGTTTGACCAGCGGATGATGGAAGTCGATGATGTCACTGTCTGTTAAGTAGGCGGCGAAGTTGTCTCGCATTGTTCAGTTCCAACTTTTTAAACTGGCGATCTGATTATGAGCTGTACAGCTTTAAGCGCTTAAAGCAGTGTCTCCACCAGAGTCACAACCACAAAACTACTGCTGGCAATAAAGGCGATCAGTGGCATCCATTTAGGAAAAATAACACAGTTTTCCGGCGTCGGATCACGCTGTTTGATGCGCCATAGAGCGAAGTTCACCAGGGAGAACACGGTTAGCATAATAAAAGAGGTGATCTCCGCCAGACTCGACAGACTGCCGATAATAGCCAGTGTCACTACAATCAGCCCGGCCATTAGTGTGGCAACGATTGGGGTCTGGGTAAAGGGGTTGACGTAGCTGAAAACAACCGGCAGCTGGCTGCGGCTGCTTAAACCGTATAACACGCGCGAGGCCATAATGATCTGAATCAGTGAACCATTGATAATGGCGAACATACCAATAATGGAGATGACGGTGGCGGGTTGTCCGGTATGAAAACTATAGAGCATGGCCAGCGGGGCCTGGCTGGTGGCCAGTTCCGCTGGCGGTATTGATAACACTGCGGTGGTCATGATAATCATGTAGAGCAGGGTGGTAATGGCCAGCGTGAGCACAATCGCCATCGGCAGAGTGCGTCTGGCGTTCTTGACCTCCTCGGCGACATCGACCATGTCTTCGAAACCGATAAAGGCGTAGAACGCCAACAGCACACCAGAAAAAATCAGCCCGATATGCGCCAGACTCATATCGGGAATCAGCTCGGGTAGTTTCTCCGGCAACAGCAGTAAAGCATCCTGGCCGACCAGGATAATCCAGATCAGGCCGCCAACCTCAACCAGAGTAACCAGAGCGGCGATAAATACCGACTCGGCTATGCCGTAGATGGCCAGGCCAACCAGTAGCAGGGTGATTAATACCACGGTGGTTTCGCGTTCCATCTCAATGATCTGGTTCAGGTAACCTGAAAAGGCGTTGACCAGTGCGGCGGCGGAGACCAGACCGGCGGTCACGACCAGCAGCCCCACCGTTTTGGCTAAGCGTTTAGAGTGAAAGCCCTCTTGGGTATAGAGTGCCGCGCCGGCGGCGCGAGGGTAACGGCTGGAGAGTTCGGCAAAGGAGAGGGCGGTCATTCCAGCCAGCATCGCGGCAAATAGAAAAGCCACTGGTGCGAGGTAGCCCGACACGCCGGCCAGCTCTCCGACTAGAGCGTAAATCCCTGCCCCAATGGTGGTGCCTAAACCATATAAGACCATCTGCGGCAGAGAGAGGGTGCGTTTTAATGGGGTTTTACTTTCCATTATCAGGCCTGCTTGGATGTTAATAAATCATTTTTTATTAAAGCCAGTGTAGCAAAACATCGCTTTACAGAGTAAGTAAAAATAAGGTTTGTTGTTGGAGAAATACCAGGCCTGACAGTTTTTCAACGGTTTTACAGGAGGCTTTAAACAGTGTAAGTGTGTCTGCGGCTTGTTTCAGGAGGATAGTGCTGGCTTGGCGCAGAGCATTTAGTTTGGATTAGGCGTGAGCAAACTTGAATAGAAAAAGCCCCAACAGGTGGGGCTTTGTTAGTTTTGGAGAGGAGTAGGCTGGAGGTTTAAAAAGGCAGACCTTTTAACAGTCCCTCTTTAAGCTGCTTCTCCAGGTCTTTGGTGATGTCTTTCTTCTTCTCTTCTATTTGTTTCTCAACTTCTTTCTTTTTCACATCCAGTTTTTTCTCGACCTCTTGTTTGGCTCTCTGTTCCAGCAAGGACTCTAAATCGAGCGATACTTTTGGAGAGCTCCAGTCGCCTTTAAGTTTAACCGGAATGGTTAAGCCATTCAGGTCTTTAAGGCCTTCGCCGCCTTGTCCTTTGTCGCTGGCCACAATTTTGGTTTTAACTAACTGGTTCAGCTTCTCTTTTGGCAGGTCAATGGTTCCTGAACCGGTAATGCGCATATAGGGTGCTTTCGCCTGCAATTTTTTAGTAGTGACAATACCTTTGTTGATAGTGAACTGACCTACCAGACTGCTAAAGTCAGTTTGCAGCTCCTCTTTGGAGCCGGCAGCGGCTTTGCCAATCACTTTGCCTTTGGCCTGGCGAATGGCCTGTGCAATATTAAAGCCTTTTACCGCGCCATTTTTCAGGTTGGCAGAGACGTTACCATTCAGGCCTTTTTTGATTTTGGATAGGTAGTCACCCGAAGAGGTCAGTTTCGCATTGACGGAACCGATACCGCTGACTCGATCATTATCGGTCAGGGCGAGTAATACCTTGCCAATAGGCAGGTTTTTGGTATTCAGTGTGGTGGCATATTTAGGCTGTTTACCGCGCACGTCCAGTCGCGCGGTGGCTGTGGTTTTGGATTTAAACAGATCCACTTTGAATGGCTTGATATCAATTAAACCGCCTTTGGCTTTGGTGGTCATTAGCAGGTTTTTAGGGTTCAATTTTTCATACTGAATGCTGCCAGCCTTAAAAGTACCGTTCAGCGTTAAGCTGCGTAGCAGCTCTGTTGGCAGTGGGATTTCAATGTCTTTTGCAGGTTCCTCTTTTTTTGTCTCCGGCTGTTTGGGTTTAGGCGGCAGATAACGGCTGACATTGATTTTGTTGAGGTTCAAGTTATAGCCGATATTCGGTTTATCGAAGTTTTTCAGTGAGGCCTGCCCGGTTAAAACGCTGTCGTCTAAATTGATTTTGATCGCTTTTGCAGAAACAGTCTGGGTTTTACTGTTGAAACTCACATTGGCTTTGGCCGCCACTTTGGTTAGGGTCTTTTTGTCAGACATCTTATTGACGGCCTCAATATCCAGCTGTAACGCTTTTAACAGTTTTCTTAAGTTGAACTGTTTGACATTCAGGCTGGCGCTGACATTGGGTTGATCCATCAGTTGTGCAACCTTGACGGCACCATTGGCCTGAATATCCATTGTTTTTATACTTAACTTGGATAGAGCGACACTCTGTTTGCTCAGGTTAAGTGACGGTTGCGTGGACACCGTCAGCGTGGTTTTCTTATTCGGCAGTTGCTCGCCGGTTAAATTGCTTTTTAAAGTGAACAGGCCTGATGAAAGTGCTTGTTCTGTTAAGTTGAATTTTGGCTTTTTAAGGCTTGCCGTACCCTTGGCTGTATTGATCGGCAAGCTTTTATCGGTGCTTAAATCGTAGTCAATTATAAGATCGTCAGCGGACAGCTGCTGGGTGGTTAAGTTCGCAGCGATATTACCAAGCAGCAGTTTACCGTCGGTTTTCTGCACTGGGAAATCCTTAGCGCCTTGAGCGTTATAGTTCAGCTCCAGTTTGCTGAGTTTGGCAAGTTGCTGTTCCAAATTGAAGGTTAGGGCAGGGATGGTTAATTGCGCCTGTGCCTGTTTAATTGGCAGCGTTTTGCCGCCGGTAACTTCACTGTTAAGGCTGACTTTTTCTGAGGTAATCAGTTGTTGATTCAGATCGGCTGAGAGCTGGCTGATGGTGATTGTTCCCGCACTGTTTTGCAGTGGAAAGTTCTGACCACCAGTGACGGAGTATTTAACGCCGATTTCCCCCAGATTGTATTTTTTCTGTTCAAGGTTCAGGGCAATACTGGGGATATTCAACTCAGCATTAAGCTGCTCAATTGGCAGAGCTTTACCTTGAAGCTGGCTGCTTTGCGTCAGGTTTTTGATGGCGAAACTGCCGTCCTGATCGAATTTAACATCGACATTCGCTTTCAGTTGCGCGTTGAGTTCTGGTTGGCTGAGATGGGTGTTGGCACTTAGATCAATATTAAAAAACTCACCGAAAGTCACGGCACTGGTCACCAGGTTAAACTCTGTCAGGTCAATGTTTTGCTGATTGAGCTGGTCTTGCCAGTGAATCTGACCGTTACGAATGTCGAGGCCACCAAAGTTAAGCGACTGCAGTTTTTCAAGCGGGTTGTCCTGTTGTTTTTTTTCTGCGTTGTCGTCCGTGGTTTTT
>CAZNML010000002.1:31126-33909 GCA_964574275.1 uncultured Thiosulfatimonas sp.
TCTCGGTAGTCATTGGGGTCAATGGTTGCCATGATAATTGCAATCGCCGCCACGACTATTACCACCAGACTGATAGCGGTAATGATAATTTTTTTCAGCATGAACCTAATCCCTGTTATTTAATCAGCAATAATCATCTTTATTAAATCATAAATAATACGTAACACAAACCGCTTAACACTGCATTGACTGAGTTGAATGGGTTGTAATAAATTGAGATGGTTTGTCTTTGAAGTAGCTAATAACTAAACAATTTGTGTCATTTCAACTATTTCCAATTGCAGAGCTTGCAACGTTTAGCGCTTTTCGTATGATGGTGACATAGAAGCATATTAAGGACAGAGTTTGTGTCAGGATACCCATTTGAAACAGAGCTGAACCAGGTTTGGACGGAACGTTATACCAACTTTTTAAACCAGCAGGAAGCGCGGCCTGCGCGTATCGTCTATCAGCGGGATCGGGCACGTGTCATTCACTCCGCCTCGTTTCGCCGTCTGCAAGCCAAAACGCAGATTTTTGGTTTAAGTGAGTCGGATTTTTATCGAACACGTTTAACCCACTCCATGGAGGTGGCTCAAATCGGTTCAGGCCTGGTGGAACAGTTGATCACGGTTGGCTCGGAGCAGGTGCAGCAGGATGAGGATTATATTCAGTGGTTGCCTTCTGTCTATTTGATTGAAGCGATCTGCCTGGCGCATGACTTAGGACATCCGCCATTTGGTCATGGAGGTGAGGTCGCTCTTAACTATATGATGCGAAACCATGGCGGCTTTGAGGGCAATGCACAGACCTTGCGTATTCTGGCCAAGCTTGGCGAGTACACGCCCGATAATGGTTTGGATCTGTCGCGCAGAACGACTCTGGGGGTACTGAAATATCCCGCTCTGTATGCAGAGGTGATTCAGAAGAACAAGGCTTATCAGCAGCAGTTGAAAGAGCCGGAAGTCACTGATTTTAAAACTTTGCCAATGCACCGTTGGACCCCGCCAAAGAGTTTATACAGTGAAGAGCAGGCGATCTTTGATTGGGTGTTGGCGCCTTTCTCTGAAGCGGATCGACAGCGCTTTACCCAGTTAATTGAGTGTGAGCAGGGCTGTCATAATCGCACCCAGTATAAAGCGCTGGATACGACTATTATGGAGCTGGCGGATGACATCGCTTATGGGATTCATGACCTGGAAGATGCGATTGCGATGAAGATGGTGTCACGTGATCTGTGGCAGGCGGAGGTAATGGATGATCCGGTCTTTAAACAGTACGCTCTGTGGGATGAGACCATGACTGAGCGTCTGTTTAGAGGCTCTTCCAAAGCGCGTAAGCATGCAATCAGCAAGATGGTGGGCATTATGGTCGAAGCGGTCTATATGGCAGAGCTTGCAGAGTTTGAACACCCATTGCTGCGCTACCAGGCCAGACTGGCAGAGGGTGAGCAGGCGGTGCTGGAACTGCTGAAAGCCTTTGTGTTCAAGAACGTCATTACCATTCCTGAGGTCAAGGGCATGGAGTATAAAGGGCAGCTGATTGTGCTGGATCTGTTTAAGTCTCTGCGCGCCAACCCGGATACTCTGCTGCCGGCCAGCTCTTATGCCAAATATCAGGAGGCGGAAACGGAGCAGGAGCAGCAACGCGTGATTTCCGACTATATTGCCGGTATGACCAATACCTATGCCTCTCGTCTGTATGCCAAGTTCTTTAGCCCGGCTCAAGGCTCCGTGTTTGATGTTTTATAGGAGCGTTTAACGGACTCTCTTTTTAGGCAGGTAGTATTTCGGTGCCACAAAGGGTTTAAGTGCCGACGCTGTCTGCTTAACTTCGGTATTTAACTCGCTTATTTGATCAGGCCTGCTGTGTTTTGCTTGGTTTAATTTTTCAGTCAACTGCTGAACAGCCCAGTCAATATGCTCATCGACTAACTCATTAACTTGTTCACGTTCTGTTTTTAGTTTGTTAATGCTCTCTATAAGCGTACTGTCACTGCCAGTCAGATTGCCCAGTGCAATCGCCAGATTGCGTTTCCATTGTGGGTAACCGATACGGCGAATAGGTGAGCCTTCAAAGCGTTTTAAAAACTGCTGTTCACTCCACTGCCATAACTCAAGCAGGGTAATCTGATCCAAAGACTGAGTGGAGCAGAACGCCTGCTCTTTAGTCTGACTGGTGAACTTATTCCACGGGCACACCAGCTGACAATCATCGCAGCCGTAGATACGGTTGCCGATCTTGGCTCTTAGCTCCAGCGGTATCGAACCGGAGTACTCGATGGTGAGGTAGGAGATGCAGCGGCGTGCATCCACTACCGCATTGTCGACGATCGCCTGGGTTGGACATTCGTCAATGCAGGCTGTGCAGGGGCCGCACCCCTGTTTCTCAAAGGCGGCGTCGGCAGTCAGCTGCAAATTGGTATAGAGCTCACCCAGAAAGAACCAGGAACCAGCGCGCGGATGAATGATTAAACTGTTTTTGCCAATAAAACCCAAACCGGCCTGCTCGGCCAGAGGGCGCTCCAGCACCGGTGCACTATCGCAGAATGCGCGGTAGTTGAATTCAGGCACCACTTGTTGAATTTTACTGGCCAGTTGCTGTAGGCGTTTGCGCATTAATTTGTGATAGTCCTTGCCTAACGCATAGCGGGAGATATAGGCCTGTTGGCTATCGTGCAGTGCAGCAAAAGGGGAGTGACTCTCCAGATCCAGATAGTTCAGGCGCACACTGATAATTGAGGTGGTGCCGGGCTCTAACTCAGCCGGACGGGTACGTTTGGTACCGTGACGTTGCATATACTC
>CAZNML010000002.1:33919-42883 GCA_964574275.1 uncultured Thiosulfatimonas sp.
AACTGGATAGGTCAAAATTTTCATGGTGAAATGGAGTATATGCAACGTCATGGTACCAAACGTACCCGTCCGGCTGAGTTAGAACCATGACGTTGCATATACTCCATTTCACCATGAAAATTTTGACCTATCCAGTTAAAATGGGCGGCTTCATAAGCGGATAAGTCAGTATGGCTAATGCCAATATCTGCGAAGCCCAACTCCAAACCCCACTGTTTGATTTGGCTGGAAAGCTGTGAAAGTGTAGATGAACAAGGTTGCATAATGACAAATTCTAAGACAGATTGCTCAAAACAGATACTTTTTTTGGCCGACGAGGGACAAACCACGGCTTTTGCACAGAAGTTTGCCAAGGCCTGTGAAGCCTCAAAAGCCTATGAAACCGGGCTGATGGTGCATTTGAATGGCGACCTGGGAGCGGGTAAGTCGTTCTTTTCTCGAGCTTTTATTCAAAGCTTTCTGCCGCAGCAAAAGGTAAAAAGTCCAACCTATACTATTGTTGAAACCTATAAAGATTATAATTTTGCGATCCATCATCTTGATTTGTATAGACTTTGCGATCCAGAAGAGTTAGAGTATTTAGCTATCAGGGACCTTTTGTCTGAATCTTATGTGGCTTTAGTAGAGTGGCCATCCAAAGGTGAGGGATGTTTGCCTGCTGCAGATATTGAAATTTGCCTGTCCCATCAAGGTCAGGGACGGCAGATTGAAGTTGATGCCAAAAGTACAAAAGGTGACCAGGTTCTGGCCCAGTTGACAGCTTGTTGACACTGCAACTTGGCATATTGTTTGTTACTACTTTGGTAAACACGGTCTTGCTTGAGAGATGAGGTTATGAAACCAATTTGCACAACTAAAAAACTGTTCACTGCCATTCTGGCGATTGCTCTGTTACTGAATGCATCTTATGCGATTGCCAAGGCCGAACTGGCTAATGTCAGGGTTGGTCAGAAAGTGGATAAGACACGGGTTGTGTTTGATATCAAACAAAATCACCGCTTTAAAGTCTATAAATTAAATAACCCGTCACGGGTGGTGGTCGACTTTTATAAGACGGACAATCAGCTCGACTTCAAAAATAAGCACTATAAAGACTCACGTCTGTACCGGGTGCGCGTTAAAAACTCTAAAGAGCGCTTGCGCGTGGTGCTGGATCTGCATAAGAACTACGACTATAACTTTTTTACCTTGGCCAAGAACAAGTCCGGCGCAGAGCGTTTGGTGGTCGACCTGACGCATATAGTCGGTAAAGCGCCCACTCAGTCTGTAAAAAAAGCAGTTCATAAAACAACACCAAAACAGCCTAAAACGACTTTGTCTTCAAAAAATGAGCTTAAAAGCAGTCAGAAAATCAAACAGAATGTAGCCAAAAAAGTTCGCGCTAATCCGGTGACGCAGTCGCTATTGAGTCAGGATAGTTCGGTGCTGGTGAAGCGTGATATGTTTGTGGTTGCGATTGATCCGGGTCATGGCGGGAGAGATCCGGGGGCGATTGGCCATAATAAGGTGTATGAGAAGCAGGTCACTTTAGACATCTCGCGGGAGTTAAAGCGCCTGATTGATCAGCAACCGGGTATGAAAGCGGTATTGACGCGAGACAGAGATGTCTATCTTGCTTTGCATGAACGTGTGGCGGTGGCTAAAAAGAATCATGCGGATATCTTTATCTCGGTGCACGCCGATGCTTTCTATGACCGCACGGTTCGCGGCGGTTCAGTCTATGTGTTATCCAATGGGGGCGCCAGTAGTGTCATGGCGCGCCTACTGGCTAAAAGTGAAAATGCATCTTTGCAGGATATTAAGCTGAAAGGGCGCGATAGTGATGTGGCTTTTGCTTTAAGTGATATGAGCCGCGATGCCAATATTCGAGCCAGTAAAAAATTAGCCAAAGATGTGCTCAAAGAGATGCAAAAAAGCGTAAAAATGCACAAACATACGGTGCAGTCTGCTAATTTTGCGGTTTTGAAATCGATTGATATGCCCTCTATGCTGGTGGAAACGGCGTTTATCTCTAATCCGAAAGAGGCAAAAAAGTTAGTTAATAAACGTTTTCAAACGAGAGTAGCTTCATCTATTGTTCGTGGTTTACAATCGTTTGTCAGCAGAAATGGGCAGAAACCGCGCTGGGGTGAGACCCTGTATGTTCACTACCGCGTGCAGGCGGGCGATACCTTGTCACAGATCGCCAAAGAGTACCGTGTTTCGACTTCAACACTTAAAAAACTGAATGGCATTCGCAATGCTAATCAGTTATATGTTGGAAAAAGGCTCAGAATTCCACTTTCTGAGCAGGTTGTTGCAGGCCTCTCATAAGATTATTTTTGCTGTCCACATTTAAAAGTTTTTTGTACAGGTTATGTACTTGTCTGTATATACGCTATAATCCCGCATTGATGTAGAGTGGTTTGCATAAGCCGCTTTTTCACAGAAATCCGAACATTATTTAGGTGGTTTGATGTCCTCACAAGCCGGAACTCAAGTTTTTCAAAAAGTCAGAAAAAAATCCTTATGGATTATGTCTCTGTTGAGCATAGTCTATGTTTCAGTTTTTTTTATTTTCGAGTATCGAGCCACGCTGCAGTCCATTGAATCCGAAAAACAACAGGTTCGTGAGCAGGTGGTGAAGCTGTTTGAATCTGAAACCGAGCGCTTGAACTCCTTTTACAGCACACGCATAAAGTGCCACCTGGCTTCTCCAACAGCACTCAAGGCCATGCAGGAACGTGATCATGAAGCGATCTATAATACGGCCAAACCTAAATTTGATATCCTCAACAGCAAAAACCCCTATGTGACTCATATGCACTTTTATGCCCCTGATGGCACCAGTCTGATGCGTGTGCACAATAAAGAGGTTTATGGCGATAATATCGCGGCAAAACGTCCGATGGTTAAGCATGCCGTGACCAGCCAATCCTCGGTATCGGGGTTCGAAGAGGGGTATTTTGGATTAATCTATCGTGTGATTGAACCCGCATTTAATAAGCAGGGCGACTATATCGGCAGTTTGGAGTTTGGCTTTCAGCCCCGGTATTTTGAACAGCTGATCAAAGAGCTCTATCCTGATATGAAAGTCGCTCTGGTGATTCCGAAAAGTACGTTGAAAATCTATCAGGACTCGGGCCGTTTTGAATCCTATAAAGATTTCTATTTGATGGGCAGTGACCGCGAGGTGTTGAAACCATTTATAGGTGATGCTGCAAGTGTGAATAAGAACCAACTTGAGCTTGAAGGGCGCAACTACTTGTTGATTGATGACATTCGTCTGAACGACTTTGAGGGACATCCTTTTATTCAGATGCTGTTTCTGAAGGATATCCAGGAGCTGCATGATGAGTTTTATCAGGCGCTATTGACAAGCTTCTTAATGGGGTTGCTGTTGTTTACTTTGGTATGGTTGGCATCACGTTATGTGCTTAACTACTTTTCAGACAGTGCCACCCGTATGCATAACCAGCTGGAGGAGTCTCATTCCAAGCTGGAAGCCATCTTTAATAACTCCAGTGAAGGTATCGCGTTGCTGAATTATGATGGCGGCATTTTTGATGCCAATCCGGCATTTTGCCGACTGATGGTGCTCTCTGACAATGAACTTGCTCTGACAGGCCTGTTTGATTTAGTGGTTGAAAAGGACCGAGGGCAACTGGCTACATTCTTGGAAAAAGTACGGCAGGGTGTGCGCATTGAGAAACTGGAACAGTTGTACCAGCCGCTGAGTGGTTCTAAGTTGTTGCTTGAAGTCTCGATGACGCTGTTGCAGGAGGAGGAGCATATCTTAATGACCTGCCGGGATATTACCCAGGTTCGAAAACAGCAGAAAGAGATTGAGAACTATGTGGACGTTGTCGATGAATATGTAGTGACCTCTAAAACGGATTTGAAAGGGATAATTACCTATGTCAGTAAGGCGTTTAGTGATATTTCAGGTTACACCAAAGAGGAGTTGATTGGTCAGAAGCACTCAATTGTTCGCCACCCGGATATGCCATTTTCGGTCTACTCTGAGCTCTGGCAAACGATCTCCAGTGGAAAATCCTGGTCTGGAGAGATTAAAAACCTGAATAAAGATGGTGGTTACTATTGGGTTCATGCGGTGATTAGTCCCGATTATGATGATGAGGGTGAGGTTATCGGTTATACCGCCATTCGACACGATATTTCTGATAAGAAACGCGTTGAAGCCCTGTCTATTACCGATGAGTTAACCGGTCTATATAACCGCCGCTACTACAATGATGTGTTTGATACAGTGTTTAATCAGCGCAAACGCGACAAACATCCATTCCTGTTTGTTTTGATCGATGTTGACCACTTTAAACGCTTTAATGATACCTACGGGCATCATGAGGGTGATCTGGCTTTGGCTGCTGTAGCAGGTGTGTTGAAAGATGGATTCCAGCGCCATGGTGATTACCTGTTCCGTCTTGGTGGCGAAGAGTTTGGAGCGATTTTACATGTTGAAACCGAGTCCGATGTTGAGATGTTTTTAAAACGTATTCATCAACAGATCGCCTTACTTAATATTCAGCATGAAGCCAACCTGCCAAGTAAAGTACTAACGGTTTCGGTAGGGGCTTGTTTGGTACGAACTTATCCAGAAGAGCTGGATGAAACGGCAATCTATAAACAGGCGGATAAAGCCCTGTATGAAGCTAAAGAGGCCGGACGTCATCAGTCGGTGTTAACACAGGTATGATTTAAGGTTTTACCTTGTTTATCAAGTCGATATGTTTCAAGTTCTATGTGGAGCAGGCCTGTTCAGTTTAGTGGTTTAGCTCCACTGTATAATGCCGTTTTCGGTGATGATTCCATTTAACGGTACATCCCAAGACTCGCTGTTTAATTTTTCAACCTGCTGGCAACTGTGTGCCCAGCCAATTAACAGCGGTTTGCTATGAGGGCTGTTGAGTTTGAATTCGAAGGTGCGATCATAATAGCCGCCGCCCATGCCGAGTCGATTCCCCTCCTTATCAAAGCCAACCAACGGCATAATCACCAGCTCGAGTTCTTGACCGGTAATATGTTGCGCAAGTGTGACATCCGGTTCCGGTATGTTGAATTGATTATTATGCAGGGGCGTGTTTTCTGCATAGGGAGAGAAGCCCATATACCAATCAGGCTGGGTCTTCAATGCCGGTAGAAACAGTGTTTTATCTTTAAGTTGCCACAGTTCCTCGATCACGGGCTGAGTATCCAGTTCACCATCCTGGCTTAGAAATAGGGCGATCTGTTTGGCATTTTGAATATAGTCAGATTGAAGTAGGTGCTGACAGGCCTGTAAGGCATGCTGTTTTTGCTGCTCAGCCGTTAAGTTGTGACGGCGATCTCTTAAAGTTTTACGAAGGTGGGCTGTGTCCAGCTGGGTCATGAATAGGTCTTTAAGATATGGAAATAGGAGAGCACAGAGCCGCTGAACTATAATCCCTGAAACCGAGAGGTTCAGGTGGCAGTCTCCACAGAAAATTTAGGCTTCTCGGGTTAGCAAGCTAACGAGATGCTCACCATTTAAAGTTTATGACCCCAATATAATAATTATCGGAAGGGGGGTTAATGCCCAACAACTCTGTACCGTGTGGGTATTATATCACTGTATGGCTGTCAGCTTTAATAGGAAGAAACACGCAAAGAGCTGGAATTTTTAATCAAAAGTGATAAAAAAAAGTAATTGGTTTGGATTAATGGGACTTAATCCTGTGCCAAGTCCTGCATGGCCGAGTCCACCTGGTCTTCAAGATGAAGACTGTACTGAACCGTTTCATCTCTCATCTGCAGATGATCGTAAGCCAGATTGAGTGCGACCATTAATATCTTTCCTTCACCTTTTAAGCCCGTCGCTTGTTCCAGGCGCTCCTCTATCAGTGTGGCAGCTTCAATTAAACGCTCTTTCTCTTCCGGTTCACAAGGAATTTCAAAGGTATGATTCATCAAAGTTAGGTTTAACACGGCTCAGGTTCCTTAATTGGCTTCAGGTGCAGATTTGGGTGCTGGTTTTAGCTCAGTCTTTTCCACCTATAATTATGGTATTATTCACCAATATTTTAAGATTAACAAGAGATAGTTATTAATGGAATTTGATCAAATTAAAGAAGCGCTTGCCCCGTTTCCTGAATTAGAGTCGCCATCCTTTGTTCAGGGGATGTTGATTGGCCTGATTTGCGGTGATAACGATATTGAAGAGGCGGTTTGGATTAAGAAGCTTATTGAAGAAGCACACATTAAAAAAGTGAAAGAGTCGTTTTTGGTGCTGTTGCATCAGATGTATCAAGATACCAATAATGGGCTGAACGGCAGTGGTTTTGAGTTGAACTTGTGTCTGCCGGAGGATGAGAGTGACCTGGTGGCACGTGCGGCGATGTTGGGGCATCTGTGTGAAGGCGTGTTATATGGCTTGGGATTGGTCGGGCGTCTGCAGGATGCGGAGCAGTCGGTATCAAAAGATGTCAGTGAAATTGTCAACGATTTTGGCGATATTGCGCGTATTGATATTGAAGCTTTGGCGCAAGCAAAAGAGCTGGGTGATGCGGAAGAGTCTGATCTGATGCAGTTGGTCGAGTTTGTCAGAATTGGGGTGTTAACGATTAATGAGGAGCTAAACCCAACGCAAGCGCCACCGATTATGCCGGAAGATATGAATAACCCGGGCACGCTGCATTAAGTCGTTAAGCCATATTAAGCTGATAATCTAATTAAATTATTGAGAACACAATGAAACTGGATCAAACTCAAGCGCTACTGGATTTTGCCAAGAAACAGCGCAAGCGTCTATTAAAACAGCTGCCTGAAAACAGTGCGGTACTGGTTGCCTCTGGTGAAGAGCAGATCCGTAATCGTGATGTGGAGTATCCATTTCGAGCTGAAAGTGATTTTAGTTATTTGACCGGGTTTGATGAACCGGATTCGGTGCTGCTGTTGGTTAAACGCAAAAAAAAGCAGTCGATGGTATTTGTGCGTCCTAAAGATTTAGAGCAGGAGACCTGGCAGGGGCGTCGTCTGGGGGTGGAGATGGCGACTCAGCTGCTATCAGTGGATCAGGCTTTTGCTATTGATGAGCTGGATCAAGTGGTGGCTGAGTCATTAGAGAATATTGAAAATCTCTATTTCAGCTTTTCGCAGATGTCGGTGTGGATGGCCAAGATTGAGTCTTGGTTGAGTGGCTTAAAAGCCAAAGTACGTAAAGGTATTTCGGCACCTAATAAATTGTGTGATCTGGATGAGATTATGCATGAAAACCGTGTTATCAAGTCACCGCAAGAGATTAAATGGCTCAAACATGCCGCTCAGGTGAGTGTAGAGGGGCATTTGGCGGCAATGCGTAATGTTGCGCCAGGGCACTATGAGTTTCAAGTTCAGGCTGAATTGGAGGGCGAGTTTAAAAAGCAGGGTTCACAGCGCGTGGCCTTTGGCACTATTGCCGCCAGTGGTGATAATGCTTGTATCTTGCACTACACTGAAAATAGCGACCTAATTGGAGTCCATCATCTGTTGCTGGTGGATGCCGGTGCCGAGATGCATGGTTATGCCGGTGACATTACCACCACCTTTCCGGCGAGCGGCAAGTTTACCAAAGAGCAGGCTCAGCTCTACTCTTTGGTGTTGAAAGCGCAGCAAACCGCAATCACAATGATTAAGCCGGGTGTTAAATACAACAAACCGCATCAGGCTGTGTTGAAAGTATTAACAACAGGCCTGGTTGAATTGGGTATTTTGCAGGGTGATGTTAAAACCTTAATTAAAGAGGAGGCCTATAAGCCATTCTTTATGCATGGAACCGGCCACTGGTTAGGCAGAGATGTACATGATGTCGGCAGTTATAAAACCAATAATAAGTGGCGCGAACTGCAGCCGGGCATGGTGTTAACCATTGAACCTGGATTATATATTGCTCCTGAGTCTGAAGGTGTGGATGAGCGCTGGTTGGGAATTGGTATCCGCATTGAAGATGACGTTTTGGTCACTGAAACAGGTTATGAAGTATTGACACCAGGCCTGCCGAGAACCGTTGAAGAGATTGAAAGCTGGATGTCTGAAAATAATGCTTTCTTGAGCAAACACTAGAAAATTAAAGTTAAACTAAACAGTCAGATAAAAAGATAGAGAGCTATGAAAACGAAGGTATTGGAAACGGATATTGTGATTTCTGGTGGGGGTCCGGTCGGACTGATGCTGGCGATCGGTCTGGCGCAGAAAGGTTTTCAAGTGGTTCTGGCTGAACTTTATCAGCCGGTGGACTCATTGGAGCAGGTTAAAAACTCGTTTGATGGTCGAGTACTGGCTCTGTCGCATGGTTCTAGACTGATTTTAGAAGAGATAGGTGTTTGGCAGGCCTTGTCGGAATTTGTTACTGACATTGAACATGTTCATGTCTCCCAAAAAGGCTATTTGGGCATTACCAAACTGCATGCCTCTGAGGCGCAGGTGCCTGCATTGGGTTACAGCATTCAGTCAAGTGATCTCGGTAAGGTATTGTGGGAGAGGGCCTGTACGGAGGACGCGATTACAATCCTATGCCCCGCGTCACTGTCTGATTTTACTCAGGATGAACAGCGGGTGCAGGCGCAGATTCAAGTTGAAGGAGAGGTCGTTCAGGTCTCAGCTAAATTTATCATTGGCGCAGATGGCACCGACTCGCAAGTGAGAAAGGTGTTGGCGCTGCCGATTGAAGAGAAGTTTTATCACGCCTATGGGGTGATTGCGAAGATCGAAACAGAACAACACCCGCAAGGCTGGTCTTACGAACGCTTTACTGAACAGGGCCCGGTGGCGCTGTTACCTATGCAAGGTCACTTTCATAAAGCGGTGATGGTCTGTCCCGAAGAGCAGGTCGAAGAGGTTAAAGCCTTAAGTGATGGCGCTTTTATTGAACGTTTCTCCGAGAAAATGGGTGAGCGTCTTGGGCGCTTCACCTCCGTGAGCCAGCGTATGGCTTATCCGCTAAAAGAGACCTATGTGCCACAGATGGTCGTT
>CAZNML010000002.1:42893-57838 GCA_964574275.1 uncultured Thiosulfatimonas sp.
GGGCGAGCAGTGTTAATGGGTAACGCCTCCCATACCCAGCACCCGGTGGCCGCTCAAGGTTTGAACTTGGGAATTCGCGATATTGGTGAGTTTTTGACAGGTCTGCAGCAGCGGGATGATCTGGACAGTACAGAATTTTTACAAAGCTATGCCCAGTCACGAAAGACGGATCATCAAAAAGTCATGGGGCT
Organism: uncultured Thiosulfatimonas sp.; assembly: GCA_964574275.1. Lineage (GTDB taxonomy): Bacteria > Pseudomonadota > Gammaproteobacteria > Thiomicrospirales > Thiomicrospiraceae > Thiomicrorhabdus. The sequence goes on from CAZNML010000002.1 coordinate 43,085, forward strand.
GACCGACAGTCTGATTCAGGTGTTTCAGCACACCTCGCCTTTAGTTGGACACCTGCGAGGTGTTGGCTTAATGGCGATGCAGGCGGCGCCTAAATTACGCAAACGCTTTACTCGATTTGCCATGGGGGGCGCTCAATAATGGAACAGTCGTACTTAATTACAGCACAGCAAGCGGTCGCGCAAAAGTGGGACGTGATTGTTGTTGGCGGCGGCATGGTGGGCGCAGCAACTGCCTTAGGTTTGGGGCAACAGGGCTTTAAGGTGTTGGTGTTGGAGCGTCAGCAGCCCGATTTGAACTGGGATTCTAATACTGCTTATCAAACGCGCGTCAGTGCCTTAACCCGTGCCTCGGAAAAGATTATTAAAAACCTGGGCGCGTGGCAGGGTATTGAGCAGAGGCGCTATCATCCGTTTACGGCAATGCATGTCTGGGATGAGATTACCACGGCAGAGGTGCATTTTGCCGCGTCAGATATGGGCGAGCCTAATTTAGGTTATACGGTGGAAAATTCCATTATTCAGGCCGCTTTCTGGGAAAAACTGATTCAGTTGGATACGGTTTCAGTGCTGTTAGGTGCCGAGCTAGAAGCGTTAGAGCTGCAAGATGAGCAGGCCTGCTTGGTACTAAAAGAGCAGGGAGAGTTAAAGGCGGAGTTGGTGGTGGCTGCCGACGGTGCCATGTCGCAAGTGCGTCAGCTCGCCTATATTGGTTTGGAGACGCATGACTATGAGCAGTGTGCTGTGGTCGGCTGTGTTAAAACTGAGCTGTCACATCAAGATACCTGCTGGCAGCGTTACCGCAAAGACGGTCCTTTCGCTTATTTGGCGATGGGCAATAACGTCAGTTCAATTGCCTGGTATCTGCCAACCGAGAAGATGCAGTGGGCTATGTCTTTATCTGATCAGGAGTTTGCTGAAACGATTGCAGAAGCCTCTGACTGGAAATTGGGCTCAGTGACAGAGGTGGCGGAACGAGCGGCTTTCCCGCTGACGCGTCGTCATGCTGAACACTACGTCAAGCCACATTTGGCGCTGGTGGGGGATGCAGCGCACACCATTCACCCGCAGGCTGGGCAGGGAGTGAATTTGGGCTTGCTGGATGCGGCTGCACTGATTGAAACCCTGCTCAAGGCCCGCCAACTAAATAAGCCGCTAGGGCAGTTTTCTGTATTAAGAAAGTATGAGCGCTGGCGCCGTGGTGACAATGCGATTGTTCAGCGTTCAATGGAGGGCTTTGACTGGTTGTTTAAGCAGGACGCAAGTCTAAAAGCGACAGTGCGTAAGAGTCTATTGCCTGCAGCAAACCAGTTAACACCGGTTAAAAACTGGTTGATGGATCAGGCTCTAAATGGTCGGGAAGCGCTGCCCGAGTTGGCACAGTAGCACATATAATTGATTTTGACTGAATTGGGGATGCAATAAGGCATGGATTACAAGGCGATAATTGGTATTGCTGGGGTTAGCTATAAAGAGAATGCTAAAGCCAAAAGGGTTGGGGCTCAGTTCGAAATCCTGGTTTTGCTGGCGTTATTTGCTGTATTCTTCCAGTTGTTGTTGATTTACTCTGATTCTGGGGTGCAGACGGATTGGGTCTCCACCTTGGTGTGGTTTGTCTTTGCCGCTGAACTGGTGGTCAACTTAATCAATGTCACTCACCCGTTAAGGTATGTTCGGCAAAACTGGATGAATGTGTTGATCGTGGTGGTTGCTTTTCCGTGGATTGATTGGGGGAGTGACTGGGCTGTGGTCATTCGTTCGTTACGTCTGCTGCTGTTTCTACGTTTCTTTGCCCACTTCTATAAAGATGTCGTTGCCATTCTAAAACGCCACAAACTTGGGCAGATCCTGATCGGCGCGGCTTTTCTAATTCTGGCCGCAGGCGGCATCTTCTCCTATATTGAAGATCGCACGCTAATGGATGGGCTCTGGTATGCACTGGTCACAGTAACGACCGTTGGTTACGGTGATGTGGTTCCGACCACTGAGGCCGGCAGGGTTTTTGGTACCTTTCTGATTATTTTTGGTGTGGTGCTGTTCTCCTTGGTAACCGCTAATATCTCCGCTTTTTTAATTGGCTCGATAGAGCAGAAACAGGAGAAGGATATTCTGGATTATGCGGCCTCTATGGAGGAGCGTCTGGAGAAGCAGAGTGAAGAGAGTCAGCGGCATGTTGAGCTGATTATGGCGCATATGACAAAAGAAATTCACGATCTTAAAAAAGAGATTGATGAGATAAAATCCAAATAATACAAACTGTTATCTTATTAATATAGTATAAAATGCTTATATAATTAGAATTCTCCCGCTTATATGGGTATTAATTAGTTTGACTTTTGTAGCTTAAAGGCCTATATTTTCAAGGCTTAATAAATTTATTTATCGACCATAAAGGAAACTTTCGAATGGCAGATAGACGTCTTCAAGTCTTTCACACTGTAGCTAAAGTAATGAGTTTTACCAAAGCGGCAGAAACCCTTCATATGACACAGCCTGCGGTCACCTTCCAGGTCAAACAATTAGAAGATTTTTTCAATACTCGTCTGTTTGACAGAACGCACAATAAGATCACCTTAACCGAAGCGGGTAAAGTGGTTTATGACTATGCTGATCAGATTCTTGAACATTACGAAAAGATGAATAGCGAAGTTCGTGAGCTTACCGGTGAAGTAACTGGTAGCCTGGTGATTGGAGCAAGTACCACGATTGCTGAGTATATGCTGCCGAGTTTGCTAGGTGCGTTTAAGAAGCAGTTTGAAGACGTTAATATTCGTTTGCAAGTTGGTAATACCGATGCGATTGTTTCGATGGTCGAAAACAATATGATCGATTTAGGTTTGGTTGAAGCGCCAGTTCACAATAAAAACCTGGAAGTCGACGTTTGTCGTCTTGACGAGATGCAGTTGATCTGTCCTTTAGACCACCCACTGGCGAAGCGTGATAAGGTTGCGATTGAAGACATAAGAAAGTACTCATATATCTCTCGTGAAGAGGGGTCGGGTTCACGTTCTGTTATTGATAACTACATTCGTGAACAGGGTTTCAGTTACAGTGACCTGAATGTGGTAATGGAGCTAGGTAGCCCTGAAGCGGTTAAGATGGCGGTAGAGTCTGATGTGGGTGTTGCGGTAGTATCGCGTACGACCTTAACTAAGGAGTTGAAACTTGAGACTTTAAGAGCGATTCCTTTGGATCCGCCAATTATGCGTCCATTCTCGCATGTTCGTCAAAAACATAAGTTCCGTCATCGTGCGGTAGGTGAGTTGTTGGATTTCGCCATTAATTATTGTCGTGATCGTGCGCTTGAGCAAGGCTTCCAGCTTCCGGAAGAGGTGTTGAAAGAACGAAACCGTTAATTGATCTTTCGATATAAAAAAAGGCCGCTATATAGCGGCCTTTTTTTTGGAGGGGTGTTTTTATAAAGAGTCCGATGCAAACAGGGCCAGTCTAGAGCGTTCTCCTTGCTCTAAGGTAATATGCGCGCCATGCTGCCAGTCTTTAAAACGGTCAACCACATAGGTTAAACCACTGGTGGTTTCACTTAGGTAGGGTGAATCGATTTGACTGATGTTACCGATACAGACAATTTTTGTGCCTTCACCTGCACGGGTGATCAGGGTTTTCATCTGTTTTGGGGTCAGGTTCTGTGCTTCGTCCAGGATAATGAATTTGTTTTGGAAGGTGCGCCCACGCATAAAGTTTAATGACTTGATTTTTATACGTTTGCTTAACAGCAGCTGAGTACTCTCTTTCTCCCAGTCTGGAGAGTCCATATTCTCCGCACCCGTTAATACTTCCAGGTTATCCATTAGCGCACCCATCCAAGGAGTCATTTTCTCCTCTTCCGTGCCCGGTAGGAAACCGATGTCTTCACCGATTGGAATGGTGGCGCGTGTCATAATGATCTCATTATAGATATTGGCATCTAACGTCTGCTCCAGTGCCGCAGCGAGTGCCAGTAAGGTTTTACCGGTACCGGCGATACCCAGTAGCGAGACAAAGTCAATGTCCGGATCCATCAGGAAGTTGAGCGCCATGTTCTGCTCTGCATTACGCGCTTCAATCCCCCAGACCCCGTGCGAACCTTTGCCAAAATCGTCCAGGTACTCAAGAACGGCTTTACCATCTTCAACCGAGCGAACAATGGCGTTAAAGCCCGCTTCATTTTCACTGATCAAACACTCATTTGGATACCAGGTGCAATCTTTATCGACTTCAAGTTCATAGAAGGTGCGACTGCCATCCTGCCACGATTTCATGTCTTTACCGGTTTGCTCAAAAAAGTGCTCAGGCAGTGCCTCCCAGCCAGTGTAGAGCAGGTCGGTATCTTCCAATACGCGGTCGTTGTAGTAATCTTCAGAGTGCAGACCTACTGCTGAAGACTTGATGCGCATGTTGATGTCTTTGGTGACCAGAGTGACGCTGCGTTGTGGAAAGTGTGCTTTGAGTGCCAAGCCGGTCTGTAAAATGTGATTGTCGGCCTTATGGCTAGGCAGTGAGATCGGCAACTCAACCAGTAGCGGCTCTGTTTCAAAGTAGAGTTTACCTAAGTGCAGATCCTCTTTGTTGTTGCCAGGGTGGATACGTTCCAGTGGCAGTCCAAGTTTGATCTCTTCAAAATCGGCATCGCTGATGATCTGGTCAATTAAGCGGTTGGTTTCACGAACGTTGCGGGCAACTTCGGACATCCCTTTTTTACCGGCATCTAACTCCTCTAAAACGGTCATGGAGATAAAGACATCGTGCTCTTCAAAGTTGAACAGAGCCATTGGATCGTGCATTAAGACATTGGTGTCTAAAATGAATAGACGTTTTGATTCATTAGTCATTGAGCAGTCTCACTTAAATAAAAAGTTAGAATATTGTGTGCTGTATTAAGCCTGCACTTCTTTGAGTTTTTCTAATACGCTGGACGCATGCTCTTTGACTTTAACCTTAAGCCACTCAGCGACAACCTCACCGTTGGGGTTGATTAAAAACGTACTGCGTACAATTCCCATGTACTCCTTGCCAAAGTTTTTCTTCAGTTGGTAGGTGCCAAATAGATTGCAGAGCTCAGCATCCGGATCGGAAATCAATTCAAAGCTGAATCCCTGTTTGCTTTTAAAGTTGTCATGGCGTTTCATTGAGTCCATGGATACGCCGAAAATCTGACAGTTGTTTGCGGTAAACTCCGGGTGGAGTTGTGTGAAGTCGTTGCCCTCGGTGGTGCAGCCTGGTGTGCTGTCCTTAGGGTAGAAATAGAGAACGGTATATTGTCCTTTTAAGGTTTCCTGAGTCACGGTTAAGTTGGAAGTCGCTTCTAAAGAGAAGTCTGGAACTTGATCACCTAGATTTAAACTCATTCTGTTGTGGCCTCTGTTTTAATTAAAATTGATTTCAGTATGACGAGTTTTTTGCTGCGTTTCAATCCCTAATAAAATGATTGTTACATAAGTAATATTATTGGCTTTGGGGCGCTGGTGGAAAGGGCTAATTTTGGTTGAAGTGTGGAGGGGGAAAGGGTAAGATTACTCTTTTTAAATGTGCGTTAATTTATTGGAGAAATTTGCTGTGTTTAGAGGCAGTATGGTGGCGCTAGTCACACCGATGTTGGAAGATGAATCTGTTGATTTCGATGCTTTGGAAAAATTGATCGAATTTCATATTGATGCCGGCACAGATGCAATAGTTGCAGTAGGGACAACCGGTGAGTCTGCTACCCTAAATATGCAGGAGCATTGCCAGGTTGTTAAGTTTGTTGTCGACAAGGTGAATAAACGTCTACCTGTGATTGCAGGAACCGGAGCAAACTCTACCAGCGAAGCCATTGAATTGACGCAGTGTGCTAAAGAGGTCGGTGCGGATGCGTGCCTATTAGTCTCTCCATACTACAATAAGCCGACTCAGGAAGGCTTGTTTCAGCACCATAAGAAAATTGCCGAGACAGTAGATATTCCGCAAATTCTGTATAACGTGCCTGGGCGAACGGCTGTGGATATGCTGCCAGAGACGATTATCCGTCTATCAAAGATTAAGAATATTATCGGTGTAAAAGAGGCCACTGGTGACATCAGTCGTGTTGCACAGATCAAAGCGGGTGTTTCAGATGACTTTGATCTCTATACCGGTGACGATGCTTCGGCAGTCGATTTTATTTTAGCCGGTGGACATGGCGGTATTTCGGTGACTGCGAATCTGACTCCCAAGCTGTGTCACCAAGTTTATCAGGCGGCATTAGCCGGTAATGAAGAGCAAGCACGATCTCTGGATGCGCCATTGGCGCCTCTACACCAAGATCTGTTTGTTGAGTCAAATCCAATCCCGGTTAAGTGGGCATTGGCAGAAATGGGGTTGATGGGAACAGCGATTCGTTTACCATTAACGGTTCTATCTGAAGAGAGCCAGCCGGTTGTCAGAGCGGCAATGCAGAAAGCCGGCATTGCTTAGTCTTTAAATACAAATTAAGAGTACTTTGTTACACATGAAGCAAGCACCTAGCAAACTATTACCGCTTATTATGTCATTCTCACTGGTTGGATTGAGTGGATGCTCAAGCTTCTCTGGTTTAACGGGATCTGACGAAGCAGATTACCGCGTGAACGAGACGCAACTGGCTAAAAACCTGGAAATGCCACCCAATCTATTTCACCCGTCGAAAAAGCAAGCGGAAATGGAAATTGTTTTCCAGAACCAGCAGAAAGCGGTTGAACAGAAGGCGACTATTCCAACCTATAAAGCGGAAGGTGTCTCGATTCAATCAAACCTGTCTGAACGTTGGTTGGAGCTGGAGACGGCAAACAGTGATCATGTTTGGCAGAGTGTAAAACGTTATTTTGAAACTTTGGGAATGAAAGTTGAAGATGAACGTAAAGACATTGGCATTATCAAGACAACCTATGTAAACCGTACCGCCATTGCGCCAATGGATGACATGGGGCCATTGACTCGCATGTTTAACCGTTGGCGTCCAGAGGTGGTTGAGGGTATTTACGACCGTTTTGTAGCGCGCGTTGAGACCGACGAAGCCAATAATAAAACCCGCATCTATTTTCACCATCACATGATGTACACACCTGATGTTAATGAAGAGATGGGCGGAGAGGATCGTTGGCGCTTAAAACCTTATAACCCGGTCTTTGAAGCGGAAGCCCTATATCAGGCGATGATCTTTTTCGGCTCTAAGTCCGATGTGGCTCTGGCGCAGTTGAAAGTGACAGGTCAGATGACAGAGGTCTTTGAAGGTGAGTATGAACTGCAAGGTCTACTGTTGCATGCCGACCTGTCTCAGAGCTGGGGCTATTTGCAGTCAATGATCTACCGTGCTGACTGGCAGGTTGAACAGCTAATGCCGGCAACGCATGAAGTGTGGGTGAAGGTGCCGGAAGCGTTGCGCACAGAGGGTTCATTCTTCTCTAAGCTGGCGTTCTGGAATCAGCAGAGTGATATTGAACTGCCTGAAAGGGTTAAGTTGAAGTTAAGCGCCGATGAAAAGGATTCAAGCCGTACCCTGTTAACCGCGCAGGTTAAAGAGGGAGAAACCCCGTTGAATGCAGAGAGACGAAAATACCTATTTGAAAAGTTGGGTTTGTTAGGTCAATAAAAGATTTTAGTTTTTAGGCCCTCGTTAATCGGGGGTTTTGTGTTTTTGAAGGACAAGAGTTATGCAAATTATTTGGGGAAAATCAGCGCATTCTGATTATCGATTGAATCAACTTCTAACTAAGTTACAGGGTGTCGGCAAGATTGATGCAATCCGTTCTCAATTTATCTACTTTATCGATTTAGATGGAGAGTTAACTGAGACAGAGATCGCTCACCTTAAAGTATTGCTTAATAATAGCGAAGACAGTTTTGATTCAGAGTTAGTGTCTGGAAGCTGTATTGTTACGCCTCGTTTAGGAACCATCTCTCCTTGGGCTTCAAAAGCAACCGACATTACGCATACCTGTGGTATTGAGCACATTCACCGTATCGAGCGTGGTGTGGTCTACTTTATGCAAGGGGTGAGTTCAGCAGATCAGGCGGCAATGGAAGCGGAACTGCATGATCGTATGATGGAGCAGGTTCATCATGAAATTGCACCTTTGGAAGGTCTGTTCTCACATCAATCGCCTAAGCCTTATAGTACTGTAGATATCATCGGCGGCGGGCGTGATGCGCTGGTTAAAGCCAACCGTGAAATGGGTCTGGCGTTAAGTGAAGACGAGATTGATTATCTGGTTGACGCCTTTAACGGTCTGCAACGTAATCCGGTTGATGCCGAGTTGATGATGTTTGCGCAAGCCAACTCAGAGCACTGCCGTCACAAGATCTTTAATGCCGACTGGACCATTGATGGTGAAGATAAGCCTAATTCGCTGTTTGGCATGATTCGTAACACCTATCAGAAGAGCCCAGAAGGCGTTCTGTCTGCCTATAGTGATAACGCGGCGGTGGTTGAAGGTTATAAAGCAACGCGTTTCTTCCCGAATCCGGACGGTCACCAGTACGGTTACAATGAAGAGAATGTCCACTTCCAAATTAAAGTAGAGACACACAACCACCCAACAGCGATCTCGCCGTGGCCGGGGGCTGCGACCGGTTCCGGTGGTGAAATTCGTGATGAAGGGGCAACGGGTCGCGGTTCAAAACCAAAAGCAGGCCTGACCGGTTTTACCGTTTCTAACTTGAATATTCCAGGTTTCAAACAGCCTTGGGAGCGCGATTACGGCAAGCCTGGTCGCATTGTATCGCCATTTGAAATAATGGTAGAAGGTCCTTTAGGGGCAGCCGGATTTAACAATGAATTCGGTCGTCCAGCGATCAACGGTTATTTCCGTACCTATGAAAACCCGCTCATGACCAATGACGGTGAAGAGATGCGCGGTTACCACAAGCCAATTATGCTGGCGGGTGGTTTAGGAAGTATCCGTGAAGAGCACGTGCAAAAAAATGATATTCCGGTTGGCGCAAAACTGGTTGTTCTAGGTGGTCCGGCGATGTTGATCGGTCTAGGTGGTGGAGCTGCATCCTCAATTGAAACCGGTGCCGGTGAAGAGGCATTGGACTTTGCCTCTGTGCAGCGTGAAAACCCGGAGATGGAGCGCCGTGCGCAAGAGGTAATTGACCGTTGTACCTTCTTAGGTGAAAAGTCGCCAATTGCTTCGATCCACGATGTAGGTGCCGGTGGTATCTCTAATGCCTTCCCGGAGCTGGTCAATGATGCTGGTCGTGGTGGTCGTATTGATCTGCGTAAGGTTCTAAATGATGAGCCAGGTATGTCGCCAATGGAGATCTGGTCCAATGAGTCGCAAGAGCGTTATGTGATTGCGATCTATGCCGATCAGATTGAGCAGTTCGAAGCGATCTGTCAACGTGAGCGCTGCCTGTACGCCATTGTGGGTGAAGCGACCAAAGAGCAAGAACTGATTGTTAGCGATAGCGTATTTGATAATAATCCAGTGGATATGCCACTAAACGTACTGTTAGGTAAACCGCCTAAAATGCATCGTACAGTTGAGTCTCGCCTTGTTCCACAGCCAGGGTTTGAAACGGCAGTGATCGATCTGGAAGAGGCGACCGAGCGACTATTGAAGTTGCCGACCATTGCCAGTAAGAACTTCTTGATCACCATTGGTGATCGCAGCATTACCGGTATGGTGACGCGTGATCAGATGGTTGGGCCTTATCAGGTTCCGGTGGCGAATGCGGGTATTACCTGTGCGGATTATAAAGGTTACACCGGTGAAGCGATGGCTTCCGGTGAGCGTCCTCCTGTTGCTTTAATTAACCCGAAAGCATCGGCACGCCTATCGATTGCCGAAGCGATCACCAATATCGCTTGTGCAAAAATTTCTAAGATGAGTGACATTAAAATTTCCGCTAACTGGATGGCGGCAGCGGGTCACGCCGGGGAAGATTCTGCACTGTATGATGCTGTTGAGACAGTGGGTATGGAGCTGTGTCCTGCTTTGGGTATTGCGGTGCCGGTTGGTAAAGACTCGATGTCTATGAAAACCGTCTGGCAGGACGGTGATGATGCCAAAGCGGTAATCTCGCCGGTCTCTCTGAATATCACCACTTTTGCCCCGGTTGAAGATGTGCGCAAAACAGTCACACCTGAACTGAGAACCGACTTGGGTGATACCGAGCTGTTAGTGATCGATTTAGGTAAAGGTCAGAACCGTATTGGTGCCAGCTGTCTGGCGCAGGTTTATAACCAGATTGGTGATGTCTCTGCCGACCTGGATGATGCTCAGGATCTATTGAACCTGTTTGATGCTACTCAAGCGATGATGGCGGACGACCTCATGGTTGCTTACCATGACCGTGCCGATGGTGGTCTGTTGGTGACGTTATTAGAGATGGCGTTTGCCGGTCACTGTGGAATGGATGTCGACGTGTCTGCACTGGGTAGTGAGTCAACGGCAGCATTGTGTGCGGAAGAGCCGGGTGTGGTGATTCAGGTTAAAGCAGCGGATAAAGCGGCAGTAGCGGCGATCCTGGCGAAATTCAACCTTGAATCGATGTCTCACTGGATCGGTTCGCCGACTACCGATGATCGAGTTATTATTTCGGCGCACGGTTCAATGCTGCTTTCAAAACAGCGTAAAACACTGCAGAGCTGGTGGGCTGAAACTTCTTACCGTATGCAAGCGCTGCGTGACAACAGCGAGTGTGCTGAACAGGAGTTTAGCGCCATTGAAAACGATGAAAATACCGAACTGTCTGTTAGTCTGACATTTGATATTAATGAAGACATTACCACAGAGTTCAGCGGTCAACCACGTCCTAAAGTTGCGATTCTGCGTGAGCAGGGTGTCAACGGTCAGCAAGAGATGGCGGCGGCATTTGATAAAGCCGGCTTTGATGCGGTCGATGTTCACATGACCGACGTCTTGTCAGGCAAGGTTAAGTTTGATGAATACCGCGGTTTAGTCGCTTGTGGTGGTTTCTCTTACGGTGACGTTCTGGGCGCGGGTCGCGGTTGGGCCAACTCAATCCTGTTTAACGACACCGCGCGTGGTGAGTTTGAGAACTTCTTTAACCGTCAAGACACCTTTACTTTAGGGGTGTGTAACGGTTGTCAGATGCTGTCTAACCTGAAAGAGATCATTCCGGGTGCAGAGAGCTGGCCGGCGTTTGTTCGCAATGAGTCTGAGCAGTTTGAAGCGCGCTTCTCTCTAGTCGAGATCGAAGAGTCACCATCGGTACTGTTAAAAGATATGGCCGGTACACGTATTCCGGTTGCCGTGGCTCACGGAGAGGGGCGTATGGACTTTGGAGCGGGGTCTGCTGAAGATGTCGCTGGACTGGTTGGTGTGCGCTATGTGGATGCAAACGGTCAACCAACAGAGGCTTACCCATTCAATCCAAACGGTACCCAAGGCGGTATGACCGGCCTGACTACTACCGACGGGCGTGTCACCATTATGATGCCGCACCCTGAACGTGTCTTTAGAACGGTACAGAACTCATGGCACCCAGACGAGTGGCTGGAAGACGCGCCATGGATGAGAATGTTCCGTAATGCACGTAAATGGGTAGGATAAATAATATTAATATAAGAGTATAATAAAATACTTATAAGTAATTTCTTTTAGGGAATAACATTCCTTTATTTGACTTTAAAGCCTTAATTACTTAAATTTACCGGACTAAATTTTTAACGCCTGCTTCAGAGGGTAGGCGAATTTCAAACTAAAACGGAGAAAGACCATATGTCTTTAAATCGTCGCGAATTTTTACACGTAATGTCTATGGCTGCAGCAGCAGGAATGTTACCTGGTACTGCAAGTGCAATGTCTGGTGGTACAGATAAAGCCGCAGCAGCTAAAGCTTCTGCAGAGATCTATAACCAGCCAATGAAAGGTAAGGTTCGCCTGCTTCACATTACTGATACACACGCTCAGTTGAAGCCGATCTATTTCCGTGAGCCTAACGTTAACTTGGGTACTGGTCCAGCATTCGGTCAGCTACCTCACGTTGTTGGTACTAAGCTACTTAAAGAGATCGGTGTTAAAGAGAACACACCTCTAGCGCACGCATTCACATACATGAACTTCCAGGATGCTTCAGAGCAGTACGGTAAAGTTGGTGGTTTCGCACACGTTAAAACTCTTCTAGACAAGTTACGTGAGCAAGCTGGTGGACGTGATAACACGCTTACTATGGATGGTGGTGACCTTTGGCACGGTTCAGGTACTGCGCTATTCACACGTGGTATGGACATGGTTGAAGCGTCAAACCTTCTAGGTGTTGACATCATGACTGGTCACTGGGAATTCACATACAAGCAAGAAGAAGTTCTTAAGAACCTAAACGCGTTTAAAGGTGAGTTCCTAGCGCAAAACGTACGTATCAAAGAAGATTCACTATTCGGTGACGAGTACCGTGAACTGGTTGACGCTAACCAGGGTACAGGTCTTTACGACGAAGACGAAGCACGTGCATTTAAGCCATACACAATCAAAATCGTAAACGGTGAGCGTATTGCGGTTGTTGGTCAGGCATTCCCACGTACAGCGAACGCTAACCCTCAGTCTAACTTCCCGGATTGGTCTTTCGGTCTTCGTGAAGATGCTCTACAAGAGCTAGTTGACGGTATCCGTGCTGATGAAAAACCAGCTGCAATCGTTATGATCTCTCACAACGGTATGGACGTTGATATCAAGATGGCTTCTCGTATCAATGGTCTTGATGCAATCTTCGGTGGTCACACACACGATGGTATTCCTAAGACAACGCCAGTTAAGACTCCAGAAGGTGGCGTATGTCACGTAACTAACGCTGGTTCTAACGGTAAGTTCGTTGGTTGTATGGATTTAGACATCGTTAACGGTAAGTTAAAAGGTGTTGACTACAAACTGCTACCAGTATTCTCAAACATCCTGGATGCGGACAAAGAAGTTTCAACATTCATCGATCACCTATACACTAAAAAGTATGACACAAACATCGTAGAATCTCGTGATCCTTCGCGTGCATACAGCAAAGACCGTCTAGGTAAGACTTATGGTGAGATCCTAAATGAAGAGCTAGCGGTAGCGGAAGATACGCTATACCGTCGTGGTAACTTCATGGGTACTTGGGACCAGATCATCGTAAACTCACTACGTGAAGAGCACGACGCACAAATCGCTATGTCTGCGGGTGTACGTTGGGGTACTTCGGTTCTAGCGGGTGAGATGATCACTATGGAACGTGTAATGGATGAGACTTCTATGACTTACGGTGAAACTTACAAGTCTGAAGTGACTGGTGCACAGATGAAAGATATCCTAGAAGGTATCTGTGAGAACCTATTCCAAAAAGACCCATACCTACAGTCTGGTGGTGATATGGTTCGTCTAGGTGGTATGGACTACACATGTGAGCCAAACGCTTCTTTAGGTAACCGTATCTCTGACATGCGTCTAGATGACGGTACTCCGCTAGAAGCCAACAAAACTTACTCTGTTGCTGGTTGGGCGCAAGTTGAAGCAGTTGGTGACGGTCGCCTAATGTGGGACGTTGCTGCTGACTACCTACGTCGTCATAAGAGCGACATGAAGCTTAAGAAGGTTAACCATCCTAAGCTTAAAGGTGTTAAGAACAACCCAGGTATCGAAGCATACCCAGGTGAAATGGCTTAATCCTGATTTAATCAGTTTAAGTTTTAACACTAAGAACCCGGCCCAGTTTTACTGCGCCGGGTTTTTTGTTTTATTAGCTCAGACTTGTATTTGTGATATAAGTAATAGGTATCTTGTGTTGTTAATGTTGTTTTTAAAGGAGGAGTTATGTTTATTGAAATTGGGGTATTGGTTATTGTGGCTTGGTTCTTTGGTGGAGTTTTATATAGAGAACGTCTATTTTATAAAGCCGCAAAATTTAGAGCTGAGAAGTTTAATGAATTGGTAAAGGTAATGGAAACAGAGTTTGGTGAATATAACGTTCAAGAGGCAGCCAGAAAAAGTGGAGTGCAGATTTGGACTGACGTAAATGTCACTAAAGGAAAATGGGGTAGTCGTCTTGGCTGGTAATCAAGTATTTTAGCTCTTTTATAATTGGTGCCAAAGCAAATTAGGTCTAGCACTCTGATAGAGAAGCCTTTGATTTCTTTTATCTGCCTTATTCTTTCGTAATGGCTTCCCGTTACTTTTTGCTGTTCGGCAAAAAGTAACCAAAAAACGCGCCCCGTTCCATAAATTGGCAAGTTGTAGAACTTGTTCACTGAAATTCCAGAACTCGCTTCGCTCAAACAACTGGAATTTTTAACCGTTCACTTCGTTTACAACTTTGCACAATTTATTCCAAGGGGAGATTTGCATTGGCGGTTACTGCTGTATTTAGCAGGCCTGATATTAATGACTTGCACGCTTATCCTCCCCTCTGTAAGCAATCGCTCTTTCACTTAGTGAAGGATGCGTTAAGCATTCAAGCTGTTTGAGTGCAGCGAGTTGCGCAGAATGCAAGCAGACAAGCTTAGTGAAACCGATTGCGTCTGCGGGGTGCCTTTTTTGTGGTTACTATTTTTGGGCAAGCAAAAATAGTAACGAGAGGCTTTGCATATAAAGGAGTTGTATAATAATCTTGAAAAGCCTCTCAATAATGAACTAAAGAAAAGGGGCAGAAATCGTTTTTGTGAATAACTTGATAAAAGCGATCCTTTCGTTGAGAAGCCTTGTTAATTTCTGTGTCTGCCTGAATTTTCTTATTCAGGCTTGCCGTTACTTTTTGCTGTTCGGCAAAAAGTAACCAAAAACGCGCCCTGAAAGAAGTGCCCTTGGGGTAAACCCCGTTCCATAAATTGGC
>CAZNML010000003.1:0-51131 GCA_964574275.1 uncultured Thiosulfatimonas sp.
CAGAGATCAAGTAAATAAGCCCTTCCGAAAAGGTTTAGTGTTTAAAATGGCGCATCCCTGTGAACACCATTGCGATACCATGCTCATCAGCCGCATCAATTACTTCCTGATCACGCATTGATCCACCTGGGTGAATAACCGCGGTGATACCGGCTTCTGCCGCCGCATCGATTCCATCACGGAATGGGAAGAATGCATCAGAAGCCATTACCGAACCAGGAACCTCTAAACCTTCATCGGCAGCTTTGATACCAGCGATTTTAGCTGAGTAAACACGGCTCATTTGACCCGCACCGACACCGATCGTCATGCCGTCTTTAACGTAAACGATGGCGTTCGATTTAACGAATTTAGCCACTTTCCAAGCAAACATAAGGTCTTTCATCTGCTCTGCAGTTGGTGCCTTTTTAGTCACTACCTTAAGGTCGGCTTCGTCAACCATGCCTAAGTCACGGTCTTGAACCAATAGTCCACCCGTTACACGCTTGTAGTCATAAGCCGCTTCTTGCTGACCTAGTTCACCGCAAGCTAATAGTCGAACGTTTTTCTTCGCTTCAACTACCGCTTTCGCTTCGTCTGAAACAGTCGGAGCAATGATGACTTCAACAAATTGGCGGTCAACGATAGCTTGTGCCGTTTCTGCATCTAGTTCTGTATTGAATGCGATGATGCCACCGAATGCAGAAGTTGGGTCAGTTTTGTAAGCGCGGTCATAGGCTTCAAACTGAGTTGCGCCGATTGATACACCACAAGGGTTGGCGTGCTTGACGATAACACAGGCGGTTTCAGTGAAAGTTTTGACCAATTCAAGTGCCGCATCGGTATCCGCGATATTGTTGAATGAAAGCTCTTTACCTTGAATCTGAGTCGCCGTTGAGATAGACGCTTCAGAAGGGTTGCGTTCTGTATAGAAAGCCGCACTTTGATGCGGGTTCTCACCGTAACGCATAGTCTGTTTTTTAACCAGCTGAGTGTTGAAAGTACGCGAGAAGTTGTCTGCTGAATCTTCAGAGAACATCTTACCGAAGTAGTTAGAGATCGCACCGTCGTAACGTGAAGTTTGTTCAAAGGTCTTGATAGCTAGATCGAAACGTGTCGCGTGAGCCAGTTGACCATCGTTAGCTTGCATCTCTTCCAAGATGCGGCTGTAGTCTGCAGGGTCTGTTACTACAGCAACGTCTTTATGGTTCTTGGCTGCTGAACGTAGCATTGTTGGTCCACCGATATCGATGTTTTCAACCGCATCTTCCAGTTTGCAATCTGGGTTAGCAACAGTCGCTTCAAACGGGTATAGGTTAACCACGACCATATCGATTGCATCGATACCGTGTTCAGCCATGACCGCGTCGTCAGTACCGCGACGACCTAGCAGACCACCGTGAATCTTAGGGTGAAGCGTTTTTACACGACCGTCCATCATCTCTGGGAAACCAGTGTATTCAGAAACTTCAGTAACAGGCAGGCCTGCTTCAGAAAGTACTTTATAAGTACCGCCAGTTGAAAGGATGGCAACATTCATTGCGGTTAACGACTCGGCAAACTCTAAAATGCCGGTTTTGTCTGAAACGCTAATCAGGGCGCGACGTACTGGTTTCATTGGGGCTTCTCCAAAAATAAAAACTAAAATTAAAAATCTGTATGGGGTTGTGACTGACTCAACTTAAATCAAATCGTATTTCTGCATTTTCTTGCGCAATGTATTGCGATTGATGCCCAGAATCTGGGCACTCTTTGACTGATTTTGATCGGTTTGCGCCAGAATAAATTCAATCAACGGTTTCTCAACCTGTTGTATGACCATTTCATAGACATCGGTCGCCGACTCTTTGTCGAGCGTGTCAAAATAGCTCTCTAAAGTCACGGTAACTTGTGCGCTCAAAGAGTGGTTAGGGTTCTTTTCTGTCATTCGCTTTAAATTAAATTCGAGGTTGATTCGATTCTGAGCAGGCCTGGTAAAAGGCATGGTTTCCTGTTTTATAACAGGTCTGCAAAGAAATGTTCGATCAACAGCAGTTGTTCTTTAGGTTCGGTGAGCTGATTGAATGACCTGCGAAGTGTCGTTCCTTCGGGCAGGTGTTGGCTATACCATCCAATGTGTTTGCGGGCGATGCGAACACCGAGCATGTCACCGTATAACTGATGCAGCCCGGAGATATGTTCAATCATGGTGTGATAGAACTCATTCAGTGTCGGGGCGGGGAGGTGCGAACCGGTTTCAAGATAATGATTTATCTCACGAAATATCCAAGGGTAACCTTGAGTTGCACGTCCAATCATAATGCCATCAGCAGATGTGTATTCTAATACAAATTTGGCCTGCTCGGGAGTGTTAATATCACCATTTGCAATCACGGGAATGTCAATATTCTGTTTGACGCTACGAATGGTTTCGTATTCAGCTTGGCCGTTAAACTTATCTTCACGGGTGCGGCCGTGGATAGTCACCGCTTTGAGACCGCTCTGCTGAGCCAGTGTCGCAATCTGCAGAGCATTTTTATTGTTTTGGTCGGTGCCGACACGCATTTTAACGGTGACCGGAATGTCCACCGCATCCATCACCGCCTTAAAAATTTCAGCTACGGTTTCAGGTCTGCCCATCAGTGCCGAACCCGCAGCCACACTGCAGACTTTTTTGGCTGGGCAACCTAAGTTCAAGTCAATGATCTGTGCGCCATTCTGCTGTTGCCAGTGTGCGGCATCAGCCAGCTCCTGAGCATTGGTGCCCAGTAGTTGCACGGCTCTGGGTTCAGGATCACTTTTATCGACATGGCGAGTGGAGGATTTTTTTGAGTTCCACAGCTGTTTTTGTGAGGCGACCATCTCCGCCAGCGTGTAGCAGGCCCCATTCTGGCGACAGATTCGGCGGTAGACAGCATCGGTGATGCCTGCCATAGGGGCAAGCACAATATTATGTTCAAATTGATAGGGGCCAATGGTCAGCATAATTGTCTTTCGCGTGTGTCAGTGTTTTCAGCAGGGCTGCTCAGCTTAAGCTTGCTTGGTTCCCGCTAACAGTCCCCACTCTTCTTGAGATTTGAAGGTGTCTAAAATAATGCCAAACTGCTGATAGTGGTTTTGCAGCTCCTCGGCCTGTGAGGTCAGCAGGCCTGACAGAACCAGAGTTCCGCCCGGTTTAAGCAGATGGTCAAACTCTTCAGCCAACTCTTTCAGTGGCCCCGCCAGAATATTGGCAATCAGTAGATCAACCGGTTCCGATTTAAAGTCTTTAACCAGCTCAAATGGAATCTGTTCACCATTGCGTTTTGCATTTTCCAAACTGGCTGAAATCGCTTGCGGGTCAATGTCGGTACCGGCCACCGAAGCGGCACCCAGTTTTTGTGCCGCCAGCGCCAAAACGCCGGAACCGCAGCCATAATCGATTACACTGAGGTTTTCAGGTGGGTGCTGATCCAGCCAGGTTAAGCACTGGGCAGTGGTTGGATGAGTTCCGGTTCCAAATGCCATGCCGGGATCCAGCATTAGATTGACCGCATCAGGTTGTGGCGGTTGTGTCCAGCTTGGCACAATCCACAGGCGCTCACCAAATTGCATCGGTTCAAACTGATCCATCCAGGCACGAACCCAGTCTTTGTCTTCCAGCTGTTCAACTTTGAAGTTCTGTTTTTCAAGGGTCGGCTGCAGCAGACACAGAATATCGATGATGTTATCGCTGTTCATCTCAGCATCAAACAGGCCGATCACTTTGGTACGGTTCCAGATCGGGGTGGTGCCTAGATCGGGCTCGTAGATGGGCTGGTCTTTGGCGTCTTCAAAGGTGACCGAACTGGCACCGACGTCCATAAAGGCATCGGAAAGAGGTTCTGCTAGGGCTTCATCGACAGTGGTATTGATTTGGATCCAAGCCATGGTTATTCCTTAATAAATTTGAATCAATGGTTTTAAGTTTCTCTTAAAAGCATTTTGCAAGAGCGGCAGTTGGCGTGCAGTCCGTGCAAAATCCTCTCCAGTAGAAAAAACAAAAAACCTCTTACGGGATTCCATAAGAGGTTTTTTGATGCAGATCTTCTATCTCAATAGAGGATACAAGATCGAGTGTGCAGCGCTTATACCAGGTGTTCTAAACGGTGCTCAAGGTAGTGAATATTCACGCCGCCTTCGCAGAAGCCGTGATCATTCATAATCTCGCGTTGTAGGTGAACATTGGTATCGATACCTTTAATCACCATCTCCTGTAGCGCGACGTTCATGCGGCTAATCGCTGTGTTACGGTCATTACCGAAACAGATCAGTTTACCGATCATGGAGTCATAATGCGGTGGAATTGAGTAGCCGGTATAGATGTGTGAATCCCAACGAACGCCCAAACCGCCTGGCAGGTGAAGTCGATCAATCTGGCCTGGCGAAGGCATAAAGTTTTTCGCCGGGTTTTCTGCATTGATACGACACTCAATGGCGTGGCCTTTAAGTTGAATGTCCTCCTGTTTCAGGCTTAACGGCATACCTACCGCGACTTCGATCTGTGCTTTTACCAGATCCACTCCGGTCACCATCTCTGTGACAGAGTGTTCAACCTGCAGACGTGTGTTCATCTCAATAAAGTAGAACTCACCGTTTTCGTATAGGAACTCAAACGTTCCAGCACCACGGTAGTTGATCTCAATACAGGCGTTAACACAAGCGGCACCGATCTTAGCGCGCTGCTCAGGTGTTACTCCAGGAGCCGGAGCTTCTTCCACTACCTTTTGGTGGCGGCGCTGCATAGAGCAGTCTCGCTCACCCAGGTGAACCGCATTGCCTTGACCGTCGGCTAACACCTGAACCTCTACGTGTCGAGGGTTCTCCAGGAACTTCTCCATATAGACTTCCGGGTTACCAAAGAAGCTGCCCGCTTCCGACTTGGTTAGCTGAATCGATTTCAGTAGGTTGGCTTCGGTGTGCACCACACGCATTCCGCGTCCGCCACCACCACCAGAGGCCTTGATGATAATTGGGTAGCCGATCTCTTTGGCGATACGGTGGTTCTCTTC
Source organism: uncultured Thiosulfatimonas sp. (assembly GCA_964574275.1). Taxonomy (GTDB): domain Bacteria; phylum Pseudomonadota; class Gammaproteobacteria; order Thiomicrospirales; family Thiomicrospiraceae; genus Thiomicrorhabdus. Next base: position 4,989 of record CAZNML010000003.1, read on the forward strand.
ATCGTCATCACCTAAAGGGCCGCCAGAACCAGGTACAGTCGGAACGCCCGCCGCTTTCATAGCGCGAATCGCGGAGACCTTGTCACCCATAGTACGGATGGTGTCCGCCTTAGGGCCGATAAAAACAAAGCCACTCTCTTCAACACGTTCAGCAAAGTCGGCGTTTTCAGCCAAAAAGCCGTAGCCAGGGTGAATGGCTTCCGCATCGGTGATCTCTGCCGCGGCAATAATGGCAGGCACATTCAGGTAGCTGTCGGTTGATGGCGCAGGTCCGATACAGACGGACTCGTCCGCCAGCAGAACGTGTTTTAATTCAGCATCCGCTGTTGAGTGAACGGCAACCGTTTTAATGCCCAGTTCTTTACATGCGCGCAACACGCGTAGAGCAATCTCTCCACGGTTGGCAATCAGAATTTTTTCAATCATTGTGGGCCTTCCTTATTCGATAACGAATAGTACTTGACCGAACTCAACAGGCTCGCCATTCACGCCTTGAATCTGTTTGACCGTACCGGATACCTCAGACTCGATTGGATTCATGATCTTCATCGCTTCAATAATGCATAGGGTATCACCGGCGGCAACCTGATCACCTACCTGAACAAATGGGCCTGCATCAGGCGATGGAGCGGCGTAGAAAGTACCGACCATTGGTGAAGTGACCTTGTGGCCAGAGATTTCAGCAGGTGCAGCCGTTTCCGCTTCAGCAGATGGCGCAGCTGCTGCTGGTGCAGCAGGTGCCGCAACTGCCGCCGGAGCAGCGGCCGCTTGCGGTGCAGCAACAATGACAGGCTCTTTGCTGCGAGTAATACGAATATTGTGCTCGCCTTCTTTGATCTCAATTTCAGCGATGTCTGACTGTTCAACAATTTCAATTAGTTTACGAATTGAACGAATATCCATGTTTCTTCCTTTGTCTGCTGCCTTAGCATGGGTGATAAGGCATTAATTAATAGGGGTTAGCGCATCCAAACGATGCGCTGTATAAATTCTTTTACGACTTGATTTTTTCCACTGCTGCTTGTAATGCCAGCGCGTAACCTTTACTGCCTAAACCGGCAATCACGCCTTCTGCCAAATCTGAAAAATAGGAGTGAGCTCGAAACGGTTCTCTCTTATGGATATTGGACAGGTGTACTTCTATAAAGGGCAGGTTAACGGTTGCAATCGCATCGCGAATGGCGACACTGGTGTGGGTGAAAGCGGCGGGGTTGATAATAATGAAATCGGTGCCATCATCCATCGCTTGATGAATGCGCTCGACAATCTCATGCTCGGCATTGCTTTGAAAGTGGCGCAGTCGAACATTGTATTGATCGGCCAGCTGCTCGAGCTCTTCGGTGATGTCTGCAAGCGTTTGATGGCCGTAAATTTGCGGTTCGCGTTTGCCTAACATATTCAGGTTAGGGCCATTCAATACTAATATGCTTGCCATACTTTAAGAATCCGTCGTTAGTTGTTGTTGTGATTATAGCCCAACTGCCTGGATAACTCTATGAAAAGTAGGGGGCAAGAGGTAAATTTCTGTAACGAAATGTTGCGTTTTGTTTTGAAATTGAGCGAAAGGTCGGTTTTGGGGTGTGAGCCCGGTACTGAAAACCGGGCTTGATAATGGGTGAAGTGTTTAGCGGTAAGCTTGATTGACGATCTGGGTGAAATCTTCGGCATTTTTAAAGCCAACTACACGTTGTGCTTTCAGCTCTTCACCTTCAGTATTGAAGAATAGAATCGCCGGCGGGCCGATCAATCCGTATTTTTTCATTAAGGCTTTATCGATGGTGTCGTTAGCGGTGACGTCCGCCTGAATCAGGGTCACACCTTTAAGGGCGTTGTGCACATTTTGGTCGGTAAAGGTTAAGGCCTCCATCTCTTTGCAGCTAACGCACCAATCGGCATAGAAATCCAGCATAACCGGCTTGCCTTTGGCAAGTTCGGCATTTAAGTCATCGATGCTTTTAATGCTTTTGAACTCTAGGTGTTCCGAGTGCGCCTGTGTACTGCCGCCACCCTGGAAGACTTTAAGAGGTTGCAGCATCTGTTTGCTACCGCCTAAAACGCCAACCAGGATCATTGCACCGTAAAGCGCTAGAATCAGACCAAAGCCTTTGGCCAGCTTTGACCAGCCGGACTTGCCGTCGGTGCTGTCGAATGCCCCGAGGTAGACCGCTGAGATAATAAATAGCGCAGCCCAGCTCAGTAGAATGATCTCTGCCGGCAGGATGCGATCTGCCATCCAGATGGCAATACCGATCAGCATGACACCGAATACCGCTTTGACGTTGTCCATCCACGCACCAGCACGCGGCAGCAGTTTACCTGCCGAGGTACCGAGCAGCAGCAACGGTAACCCCATACCCATACTCATGGCAAACAGGGCGGTACCGCCCAGCAGGGCATCACCGGTCTGACCAATATAGATCAGCGCACCCGCCAAAGGTGGGGCGACGCATGGTCCGACAATCAGAGCCGACAGGAAGCCCATAATGGCCACACCGGTTAGGGTGCCGCCTTGCTGCTTATTGGAGAGATTGGTTAATTTGGTCTGCAGTTTTCCAGGCAGCTGCAGTTCATAGAAACCAAACATCGACAGCGCCAGCAGTAGGAAAATAACGGTGAAGCTACCGATAATCCATGGGTTCTGGAAAGCGGCCTGCAGGTTCTCTCCAAATAGCCCGGCTAAAACACCGGCAACCGTGTAGGTTACCGACATTGCCAGAACATAAACCAGCGACATGATGAAGGCGCGTCGAGTCGTCAGTTGATCCCCCTGACCGATAATGATGCTGGATAGGATCGGGATCATTGGGAAGACACAAGGGGTCAATGCCAGTAGCAGTCCAAATACAAAGAAGGTGGCAATGACAATCCAGACGCTGCTGTTCTTCAGAGTATCGGCAATCTGATCGGTTTCAGACAGGTTCTGCTCAGCGACATTGGCTGTACCCAGAGTAACACCGCTGGCAGCAGAAGCCATCTTCAAGTCTTCCGCATTGACCTCAACCGATTTTTGCATAGGCGGGTAACAGACGCCGGCAGAGGCGGAGCAGCCCTGGAATTCAAACTCTATGGTGGATGGGCTGCTAATTGCGCTAATTGGTAGGGTGGCTTGGATAGTGCCGTGGTAAACGTCGGTTTTGCCAAATAGAGGGTCATCTATGGTTTTTGCGGCAGGCAACTGCAGTGGTTCAATGGTTGCGTCGCCACTGGTTACCTTGACTTTGATCTTGTCCTTATAGAGGTGGTAGTCATTGGCAATATTCCAGCTGGCGGTTAACTGACCGTCAATAATCTGTGTGCTGAATTGAAAGGCGTCATCCGCTTCCAGCAGTTCCGGTTGGCCACTGCTGTCAACTAAAAGTTCATTCAAGCCCGCCAGAGCATCAAAACCCTGGCTGGTCGGTTGAGTGGCCTGAGGGGCTTGAGGAACATCAATGGTAAATTTTTTGGTCTGAGGTGGGTAGCAGACGCCAATTTTATCGGCGCAACCCTGATATTTAACCGTGAGGTTAATGCTGCTGGAGGCTGTGGTAAACGGGGTTTGCACCTCAGCATTGTCGCTGTAAACCTCGGTTTTACCAAACAGCGGATCGTCTACCAGTTTTGCTTTAGAGAAGATCGATGTGCCTAGAGTGGCGTTGTCAGAGCTGACTGATATTTTGTCTTTGTAGAGTTTGTAGTCCTTTGCAATCGACCACTGGGTAATGATCTTACCACTCTCTATGGTTGGGGTGCTCAGTTGGAAGGCGTCATCCACCTCCAGTAACTCGTCGGCATGCGCACTATGCAACGGGGCAAATAGTGATAAGCTCAATAATAAGATGCTAACTAATTTGAATTGTGACCAGATCTGCATTGAGTGTCTCTCTTAAATATCTTTTAATTGGGGACCTTGAAAAAAATGGATTTAACTCTATTTAAATCAGGTATGACCCTTGATGACAATTTGATTTTAAAGTTGTCATCTTTAATAATTATTAATGAATTCTATAACACTTAATAAAGAGTGTTTACCTTTTTAATTGCCTTTAGATGGATAATTTAACGCATAAACCCGGTTGTGCCATTTTATGCGGTTCTATTCTAGAAGCTTAAGCTCCGTTTTTAAGTTATCACGCTGCTGTGGTTAATTGATGATTCTGAGAGCGCTTATTTAATGAGACCCCTATGTTAAAAGTTTTCTTTCTGCTGTTTCTACTGATTCCTCTGATTGAGCTGTATGTATTGATACAGGTTGGTGGGGTGATTGGTGCTCTGCCCACTGTGCTATTGACTATTACCACTGCTGTTATTGGGGTTGCACTGATGAGAAGTCAGGGGATGGCTACTATGCATAAAGCACAAGTAGCAATGTCTTCCGGGCAGCCGCCGCAGATGGAGATTATGGAGGGGGTGTTTATTTTCCTGGGAGGCGTATTTCTGTTTGTACCAGGCCTGATCAGTGATACCTTAGGTTTTCTGTTTTTGGTGCCGTTTATCCGTCAGGCGCTGATTAAGCAGGCGCTAAAAGGGACGCAGATGCGCGGTCACTACCGTTATCAGCGTGGTCAGGGCGACTACTATGAGGGGGAGTGGAGCGAAGCGGAACCAAAACAGCCGCACTCCCTGCAGCAAAAAGACATTATTGACGGTGAAGTGATCGATTCAGACTCTTCGCGCAAGTCTTGAGTTTACTCAATTAACTCCAGATACCCATCTTGATAACTTGGGTATTTGAATTCATAACCGCTTTGGCGAACTTTCTGGTTGGATAGCCGTTTATTGCTGCGCATCAAACGGCTGTTCTCAGTCGGTTCAATATGTTCTATCTCCGCCACATTCAGCTGTTCAGCCAGCCACTCATACACTTCGCACGACAGAGTCGGCTGGTTGTCGACCCCGATATAGAGCGCCTCCAGCTGGCCTGGTGTTTGTTCATTTAGACTAATCAGATGCGCCAGCATGCCAACACAGTCACTGGAGTGGATACGGTTGCTGTAGACGCCCTCCATGCAGTGTGCCTTGCCGTCACGCACCAGGTCAATCAGATGGTTGCGGCCTGGGCCATAGATGCCGCCAAAACGTATTATGGTCGAGGCAATCGGCGACTCTTTTACCAATGTTTCCCCCTCAAGCAGGCGTCGAGTTGAAAAGTTGCTGTCGGAGGTTGGGCTCTCCTCAGTGACCACTTCACCCTCATTTTGTCCAAAAACCGAGGTGCTGGAGATAAAAAAGAAGCGTTTAATGTTCTGCTCTGTTAAAGCTTCCAGAGTATGTCGCACGCCGGACACATAGGCTTGATAGTAGGCGAGGTCTTTGTGTTTGCCAGCAGAGGCGCTGTAGATGACATAGTCAATGTTGTCGGGCAGATCCGTAAGGGGGGCAGATAGGTCTGCTTGGATTGGCGTGATCTCATCAGGGATGTTGTCAGTAGTGCGTCGCAGCCCATACACCGTATGCCCTTGTGCCGTCAGGGTTGAACCCAGTTCACAGCCAATGCCGCCGCAGCCTGCAATAAGAATCTTTGCCATAAATCTTCCTCCTAACTTTAAGGCTAGTATGCCGAAAAATTCGGCAACAAAAAAGAGATAAATGTTAAAAATTGATGACACTGAACAGGCCTGTTCAGATTTTAACAGCGATTTTGTTGGCGTTCAGGTAATAAAAAAGCCGCGACTAGATCAGATCTAGTCGCGGCTTTGAATAAGCTAAGTAGAAATTAACTTAGATTATTTTTTCACGCCCCAAGCGTAAGAGTACATTGCCTGCCAAGAAGTCTGGCTGTGGTCAACTTCAATTCCTGTTGAAGTGTTTGTATCTCTCACGTTAGCTGCAAGTGTTACTGAGAAGTCAACTGTGCTCTCTTTGCTTAACTTGTAACCGAAACCACCTGTTAGGTGACCTTTGATCGTCGCTGGGAATAGTGGGTTCAGTGTTGATGAAGGAACCGGGTTGTTGGCGATGTTCATACCACCACGTAGAGTCAGCTTCTCAGATGACTGGTACTGAGCACCCATCATTACTACAGTCTGGTCATTCCAGTTCTGATCCATAGTCACATCAAGTACGGTATTAGCGAAACCACCGTTAGTCGCACTGCTGTCTGCTGTGAATGTCATAGCGAACTGTTTCATAGTGTTAGCCCAGCCGATGTGTTTCACATCACCGGAAACCATCCACTTTTCACTTGGCTTATGTGTGAAACCAAGTGCAAAGGTTTCTGGCCACTGGAAGTCTTTAACTTTGATTTCACCGGTTAGAGGAACTGTGACGGTATCAATTACAGCGTTTGGAGTACCTGTAGTGAAGTAACCTGTATCCCCTTCAACCTGCATGCTTAATGCTGCTTTCCCTGTGAAGTCGCTCATATTTGTTTTTGTATGGTATGACGCACCAAATGTGGTCTTAGGTGACATTTTGTAGGTAAAACCTAGTTTTCCACCCATACCAGTTCCGCTGGTCTTTTGAGAGAAATCACTGTTATCCGAGAAGTCAAAACGCGCCCAGTTAACATCGGTAATTAAGCCACCAGTCATAGCTCCTTGAAGACCTTGTGCCATGGTGCCGCCAACAGAGCCGCCATTACCCGCCATTAGCTGGCCGAAGTTTGCACCGTCCATATCCATCTGCAGGTCCATTCCACCCCAGACGTAATCGATCGATGCACCAATGTTTAGTTTGTCGGTGATGTCGTAGTTGATTGGTACAATCAAGCGACCCACACCTACTTCAGAACGGATTGTGTCACCGCTTAAAGTGGTCATGTTTGCAGGGTCTGTGTTTCCTGTATTGTTCAGTGAGTTACCGAATGCAAATAGGTCACCAGACGCACCAGTCAAGTCAGCTTTACCGTAGTCAGTACCCATACCACCTTGAGCCATGACACCCACACCCCAGGTTAGGCGGTTCTTTTTAGTTGCGTAACCGAAGCCAGGCATTAGGAATGAACCTTTAGAGTTTGATTTCAATCCCATTGCGTGCTTAGAGCTGATTGATGGGTGAAGTCCACCAACCGCGATCTGGAACTTGTTACCCTCTTTAGAGCCTAGACCCATAGTAGCCGGGTTGTTCATCATCCCACCCAGACCGTTGTTGTATGCTGAAGCAGTTCCACCCATAGCTGTTGATACAGGACCGTAACCTTCCATATTCATACCGTTTGTAGCAAAAGCTTGTGAGCTCATTAATGCCGCTGAAGCGATGGCTAGTGCAATTCTTGTTTTTTTCATCAAACTGTTCTCTTTATTTATTGTTTGTTGTATCAGCAGAATGGACTGCTTTGTTGAATTCGTGAGTAACTATGCCTGAAAGTATTAGCGTTTCATAATTAAAAGATTTTTATAGGTTATTAGTATGATTGATTTAGTTAATGGGTGATAAGTTTAAGTTATATGTCAATAATTTAGGGTGATTTCAACTTGAATTAAGTTGTTGAAAATAAACGGGAATAGTGATTGAGTAGGGTGGTGGTTGAAAGGGTGGGCTAAGTTCTGTTTATGGGGTGGTTAACACTATTGAATAGATAAAAAAGCGTATATAAAATTTTTTATTGTTTGTGCTGCTCTAGTGATGGAATTGCAGATATAAAAAAACCGCTTTGCAGCGGTTTTTTTTCGGAAAAGAAACTGACCAGGCCTGGTCAGTTCTGTTAAGCGGTCGGCTTAGAATTCACCTGCTTTACCGTTTTGTAGCATTTCCCACATAGCGTTACGCACTTCCATTGTCGCTTCTAAAAGCTCTGGTGGCATTTTTTTACCCATTTTGATCGCCATGTCCATGTTCATTGTGTAGATGTGAAGACCATCTTCTTCTTCAACAATGTTTACACGACAAGGTAGGAAACCACCCATTGCTGGAGAGAAATCAACCATTTTACGTGCTGTTTCTGGGTTACAGAAAGACATTACGTGAATCACTTTTGAATCAATTCCACGTGCTTTCAGCTCTTCTGAAAGTGGTAGCTCACCCACGTTTTTGATGTTGCGGTTAACACCTACCGCGTTGATTGCGTCAATCACGTCTTCAAGTTCAACACCTTCGTCAACTTTAACTTCCCACATGGTTGCATCAGCGATATCGCCTTCTGCTTCAACCCACTTATCCCAGATTTCCATAAATGTTTCACCGGCACCGTCGTTTAGGTTACCGATCGCGTTCATTGTTCCACAACCTGAAAGAGTTGTAACAGCAGCTGCCAATAGAGCCGCTTTAATTGCGTGAGTGAATTTCATTGATTTGTACTCCATTTAGTATTGAGTTTGTTGGCTAACCAACTTTTAACGCTGTGTAGATTACCTCTATATTAAGTAAAAAGGAATATTAAATTTTTTGGTGTTTAATAATTTAATTTTATTAAAATTTTCTAATACTCTTATATTAGCCCGTATTAATGGGCTTTAAAGCCCATTCGGGACAGGACTTTACGTAGCTCGATATGGTTATTGGTTTCAATAATATGTTGTTGCCACTCTCGATGAACCGGGTAGTTTCGGCGGTAATCTTCATAACTTTTGTGAAGTTGAGTGATCTGTGAATGACGGATCGCCTGGTCATCATCGAGCGGGTTGTAGGTTTTTAGACAGATATCGGTGATCTGTATCTGCAGGCTGTCAAACTGCTGTGCCACGATTCTATCTGGTGCTGGTGGCAATGCGGCTTTCCACTGGGTTTGCGGTTCAATGCCCCAGTGCTGACACAGCTGCAGATAGACCATCTCTGTGCCGGCTATTTTGGCGTCCAAAGAGTGGCCTGCGATATGCGGGGTAGCAATGGAGGCTGTTTGATAGAGCTGTTCATCAATATGCGGTTCATTGACCCAGCAGTCAATAATATTGGTCAAGGTTTGCGTTTTACTCCAGGCCTGTTCATTAATAATGCCGCCGCGTGCCGCGTTAATGACTATTTGATTGGCGCTGATGTTTTTGAGTTGTACCTCGCCAATCAGGTCTTGGGTAGGATGCGCCCCGCTGGTGGTCAACGGGGTGTGTACAGTAATAATGTCCGCTTTTAGACAGCTCTCTAGATCACTGTATTGTGTTGCTAACTGCGGCTGCAGCTCAACTTTAGGTGGGTCATTCAGTAAACAGCTCATGCCCAGCGCACGCGCTTTTTGATAAACCAGGCTGCCGACATTACCGACCCCAATAATAGCCAGACTTTTCTGACTCAGATCAAACTGGTGTTTTTCTGCGGTCAGCAGTAGGCTGGTCATAATGTATTCGGCCACCGAGTTGGCGTTGCAGCCCTGTGCAGAGTAGAAGTGGATGCCACGCTCTTGCAGGTAACTCTGGTCAACATGATCCAGACCGACCACGGTGCTGCCGACAAAGGAGACCGAGCTGTGCTCCAGCAGTGCCTGGTTGATCTGTGTGCGGGAACGAATAATAAGTGCATCGGCCTGTTTGGCTGTTTGGGCATCGATACTCTTACCGGGTATCAGTTTTAAGTTTCCGAGGTGTTGGAACATCTCTTTGGCGTAAGGGATGGCATCGTCAATAATAATGGTTTTCACAAGTTGCCTGCCTGTTAGCGGGTTATTGATTTAAAGGCGCTATTATAAGTTATCATGTGGCAAAAAATATCAAGCTAGGAAGGTTTAATGAGTGCAAAGAGTCAAAAGGTGTTGATTGATGGGCCGCAGGGCCAGCTGGAGTTGCGTGTTAAGGGGGTTGTGGGTGAGTCGATGGAAGAGGCACCTGCTAAGTTTGTGGTGATTAGCCACCCGCACCCCGAGTTTGGAGGCACCATGGATAATAAGGTGGTGACCACGCTGGAACGTACCTTTCAAGGTTTGGGCTATGGCACGGTGACCTATAACTTTAGAGGGGTGGGTGACAGTGATGGCGACTATGATGGCGGAGTCGGCGAGCAGCAGGACCTGAGCTTTGTGGTTGAGTGGCTGCGTCAGCAAACTGAACTGCAAACATTGGTTTTGGCGGGCTTCTCTTTTGGAGCCTTTATCGCTCTGTCTGCTCAGCCCACTTTGCAGGCGGACCGCCTTCTGGTAGTGGCGCCACCGGTTGGGTTGTATGATTTTTCTGCGATTGCAGAGGTGGAGCAGCCGTGGGATATGGTGGTCGGACTTGAGGATGAGGTGATCGAGGTCAAAGAGATGATGGACTGGGCGATGGCAAGATCTTTGAAACCGAGTTTGTACTGTAAATCGGGAGCGAGCCACTTCTTTCATGGTCAACTGGTGTGGCTGAAAAAGATGGTTATGTCAATATATTAGTATTTACTTATATGATTGCGTTACGTATAATTCTCATATTAGAAAATTCTTATATGTTAATAAGCTTGTGTTATACCCTGAAAATAGGTAAGGTTAGGCCGTTTTAGGTTAAAAAACTTTGAATGGACGGCTGTTTCATTTTCGGTGAAGTAAAAAAGGATGTTGTGACATCCTTTTTTTGCATTTCAAGGAAGCTGAAAGAGTCGGTTTTTTCGGGTTTACACGGCATACGGAGTCAATATGAAGCAGCAAAACAAGTCTGGTTTGCAATTAAAGAGCTTGGCGATGGCCATGGCGTTCGCATTCCCAGTTGTGGGTGAGGCAGCTAAAGTAGGTGCTGAAACCACCTATGAGTTTAATACTTGTGTTGAAACAACACTGAATCAAAACCCTGAGATGTCTGTCAGTGCCGCGCGCATTAAACAGGCTGAGTCGGCGCTGAATGAAGCAAGCAATAGCCGCCTTCCACAAATTACCGCATCGTTAACGGCTTCGAACTCGGATAATGCCCTGAACGTATTTGGCATGAAATTGCAACAGCGTCAAGCGGCGTTGGCAGATTTTGGTTTTGACAATACCACGGCTAACGCTTTCGCAACCGGTGACTACGCTCACCAGCCAGACGCGCTGAATAATCCGGATGCCCATACCGACTTTAATACCCGTATTGAGATGCTGATCCCGGTCTATAACGGTGGCAAGATCAGCAGCTATCAAAACCAGGCTAAGGCGATGATTAAAGCGGCTCAAAATGGGGATGCCGCCGTAAAACAGTTTTTAACCTTCAATGTCTATCAAGCCTATGAAGCGGTACACACTGCCCGTGCGTTTATTGAGGTATCTGAAAAAGCGGTATTGGCAGCGGACTCCTATGTTAAGACCACTTCAAACCTGGTGAAAGAGGGGATTCTGGTGCGTTCGGAGTTACTGAGCGCCAAGGTTAACCAATCTAACGCCCGCATGGCATTAGAAAAAGCCAAGAACCAGGAAGCGATTGCCCTTGAAAGCCTGAGAATGTTGATGGCTTTAGATCAGTCTGCCGCTTTTGATATTGGTGATCGTAAAGATATCGATCTACCGGCCGGGAATGTCGATGAGTTGATCTCTATGGCTTTATCAAATAATCCAGAGCTTGAAGCTCAGCGTAACCAGGTTAGCTCAAGTTTTGCCGCCGTAGATGCAAGCAAAGCCGCACTTTATCCAAGTTTCAACTTAATGGCGCGTCATGACTGGAATGATGACGAGTTAGGTTTTGAAAGTGGTTCTTATACCGTTGCAGGTGTGGTCTCATGGAAAATTACCGACTTTGGTGTCACAACCAGTGCGGTTGATAAGGCCAATGCCGCCGCTAAAGTCAAAGAGTCTGAACTGCGCTCTAAAGAGAATCAGTTGCGTTTAGAGGTGATGACATCTTGGAATAAGTTGGATATTGCCGATAAGCAGGTGCGTGTTAATGAGCTGGCTGCGGAACAGGCAGAAGAGGCTCAGCGTCTGGTATTAAAGCGTTATAAAAACGGTGTAGCGACGATTACCGAAGTATTGGCAGGACAAGCGCTGCTGGATAAGGCGCGTGCAGAAGTGGTTTCAGCGACCTATGACCGTAATGTTCAGGCCGCTAAGTTACGTTTGAATACTGGAACCATGACTCTGGCACAACTGTAATCAGAATAGAGTTTGTTAACTCCTGTCTGTGGCTAGGAGTTTAAAGGGAATTAATTTTTAGTTTTGAGGTTAAATATGAAACAGCTATATAAAGTGTTAACACTGACTGTTCTTGCTTCGGCAATCGGACTATCTGGGTGTTCACAAGAAGAAGACAGTGCGGTTAAGACAGAGAGTCAGCAGACCATTGAAGCCACCATCGGTACCGTTGAGTTAGGAACTGTGCCAATGTTGGCGGTGGTACCAGGTGCGGTTGTTCCGGATCAGAAAGCCCAGATCTCTTCGCGACTAATTGGTTACATTAAAGATCTGAATGTAAAAGTCGGTCAAAAAGTGAAACGTGGCGAGCTGCTGTTCAGCATTGACTCTACCGATGTTAAGAGTCAGATCTCTCAAGCTCAAGCGGCTTATCAGCAAGCGGTAGCGGCGTTGAAGGATGCTAAACTGGATAATGACCGTTTCACCAAGCTTTTCAAAGAAGACTCCGTTTCTAAACAGCAGTTTGACAAGATCAAGTTGCAGTACAGTGTTGCGCAAGAGAACCTGGCAGCAGCTAAATCTGGTTTGGATCAGGCGAAATCTCAGCTCTCTTATGCCAACGTACGTGCACCATTTACCGGTGTAATCGTTGAAAAACTAGCGGAAGCGGGTGGTCTTGCATCACCAGGTCAGCCGATCGTAGTGATTGAAAACCTGCAGAGTGTTTCTGTACAGACTGAAGTTGCGGGTGAGCTGTTTGCAGTACTGCGTGCCGGAGATTCAGCCTCTGTTTTAATCGATGGTCAACCTGAAGCCCTGACAGGAACCATCTATACCTTAGTAAGTGCTGCCAACCCTAAAACACGTACTCACACTGTGAAATTAAGCCTGCCGGCAATCAGTAATGTAAACAGTGGTACCTTTGCACGTGTTAGCTTTAAGCGTGGTGAGCGTCAAACCATTATGGTTCCAAGTACCGCGATTGTCGTTCGTGCAGGTATTCCAGGTGTGTTCGTTGTTAGCGAAGGTAAGGCTTACTTCTCTATGGTTCGTCCTGGTATGAGCATGAATGGTCAGACAGAAATTCAAGCTGGTTTGAACCTGGGTGAGCGTATTGTTATCGATAACAACCTAAGTTTATTAAATGGCGATATCGTTGAGACCGTTGCAGCAACGAATGAAGGAGCTTAATTAGCATGGCTGGTAATGAAAACTCTTCTAAGGATGAGTTAAATATCGCCGGTAAATTGGCAAAGATATTTATTCATTCTAAGATCACAATGATGATCATGATCGCGATCACCCTGGCGGGGATGATGGCGTATCTGGTTACTCCTCGTGAGTATAACCCTCAAATTATCGTACCTGCGGCTAATATTATTGTGCCAAAAGGCGGGGCGACACCTGAAGAAGTTTCTAATATGGCGATCAAGCCGTTAGAAGCGATTATGAATGCCTTGCCGGGGGTGGATCACACCTTTGGTTTTGCAGCGAATGACTTCGGTGTGGTGACGGTCCAGTTTGAAGTGGGTGAAAACCAAGTAGACAGTCTGGTTAAGGTTTATAACCAGCTGATGCAGAACATGGATAAGATGCCGCCGGATACGCAGCAGCCGATTATCAAGCCGATTAACGTGGATGATGTACCAATTATGACCTTGGCGATTACCTCAGATGAGCTACCAGGGGTCGCGTTGCGTGATGTGTCGTTAAAATTGGTTGAGCACCTGCGTAATGTACCGGGTGTCTCGTTTACCGATGTAGTCGGTGGTGACCGTCGTGCGGTGAATGTCTGGTTGGATGCGCAGAAGATTGCCTTAACCGGTCTGACTTTAGAGCAGATCAGTGAGATGTTGAAAGGTTCTAACGTCTCTATGCCGGTTGGTTCTTTGGTTAACAACAACAAAAATGAGCTGGTTCGTGTAAACGGTTATCTGGGTAATGCCCAAGAGGTGGGTTCAATTATTATCGGTGCGGATATGGGGCGTCCTATCTTCCTGCGCGATATCGCCATGATTGAGGACGCACCTCAAGAGGCGGACTCTTATACGCGTATCGGTTACGGGCCTGAAGGTGCGAGTGATGTTCGTGGTGAGCAGACCGCTGTTACCATCAGCATTGCTAAAAAACCGGGTACTAACGCGGTGGATGTAGCAAATGCCGTACTGGAGAAAATGGAGCACCTGAAAGCTTCGGTCGTTCCAGCCAATATTGATGTTGTGGTGACTCGTAACGATGGTGAAAAAGCCAATGCGGCGGTAAACCTGTTGATGGAACACCTGGTGATCGCGGTCGCTTCGGTTGTGGTCATTCTGGTTATTTTCCTGGGTTGGCGTGAAGCGGGTATCGTTACCCTGACGGTGCCATTGATTCTGTTCGTGGTACTGTTTATCGGTCTATTGGCGGATCAAACCATCAACCGTATTACCCTGTTTGCCTTGATTCTATCGTTGGGGCTTCTTGTTGATGCCGCCATTGTAGTAATAGAGAACATCCACCGGCATATTCATGAAGGATTTGATCCTGATAACTTTGATGAGGTGATGATCAAAGCGACCAATGAGATCGGTAACCCGACTAACGTGGCGACGCTGGCGGTTATTCTGGCGTTCATCCCAATGATGTTCGTTACCGGGATGATGGGACCATTTATGGGGCCGATTCCATTTAACGTGCCGGTGGCCATGATTGCATCTTTGGTGGTGGCGTATATTCTTGTACCTTATGCGGCTTACCGCTGGTTAGGTAAGAAAGCGATCAAAGAGATGCAGGAGCGTGAAAGTACCGAAGCGCATCATGTTCATCAAGAGGACTGGATGCAGAAACTTTACGTTAAGGCGATCAATCCTCTGATTGAGAGTCGCACCAAGCGTAACCTGTTCCTGGGTGGGGTATTGATTGCCCTGTTTGCGGCGATGTTACAGCCAGCGCTGCAGTTTATGCGTGATGACGGTATGAACAATCCGCTGCATGCAGCGGGTGTTGAAGTGAAGATGTTACCTTACGATAATACCAGTACTTTCCTGGTTCAGGTTGATATGCCGGAAGATTCGGCTCTGGAAGCAACGGATCGCGTGGTCCGTCATGTTGGTACCGAGATCTCTAACCTGATGCATGTTACCGACTACAGTGTTTATCTGGGTCGTCCTGCACCGATCGACTTCGCGGCGCTGGTTCGTGGTGACTTGATTAAGCAGGGTGCCAACTTTGCTCAGATTCGAGTTAACCTGGTGGGCAAACACCACCGTTCAGAGTCGTCGCATGAGATTGCGATTATGCTGGATGAGAACTTGAAAGAGCTAAGAGCGACTTTCCCGGAAGCGAATATCAAAATCTATGAAACGCCTCCAGGTCCGCCGGTAACGACGCAGATTATGGCGGAGTTATATGGTCCGGATTACGATAAGTTGCGTGAAGCGGCGGTTGAAGTGGATGCGGCATTTGAAAGCATCTACGGCATGATCAATGTCGATGACACTGTTACCTCTGATATGCAGACCTATGAGATCAATATTGACCGTGAGCAGTCAAACCTGTTGGGTGTAGCGCCTGCACAAATTGCAAAAATGCTGCGTGACTATATCAATGGTTACGAGCTGGGTTACATGCACTTAGACAATGTGCGTGAGTCGGTCAACATTCTGGTTCGCCTACCGAAAGCGGAACGTACCGTTGCTGAGCAACTGCTGTCTCTACGTGTTCAGTCACGTTCTGGTCAAGCGGTGCCTCTATCTGCGGTAGCGGATATTGAGAAAGTGATGCACGCCAAGCCGATTCTGGATCGTGACCAGCATAAAATGGTGATGGTCGGTGGTGAGCTGCTGCGTTCAAGCCCGGTTTATGCGGTACTGTCTCTGGATAAAATGCTGGATGGCGTGACTCTGCCTGAGTCTGGTGTGACTTTCCACACCTCAAACTTAGGTTTTGTTGCGGCTGAGCCGAATGATGTGATGGATTACAACCTGCTATGGGGCGGTGAGATGCGTCTAACCTTGGATGTATTCCGTGATATGGGTAGCGCGTTTATTGTGGCATTGATCTTTATCTACTTGATCCTGGTAGGTTACTACAAGTCATTTATGATGCCGGTGATCGTAATGGGTGCCATTCCGTTGACTATGATTGGTGTATTCCCAGGTCACTGGATTACCGATCAGGCCTTTACCGCGACCTCTATGATCGGGGTGATCGCGCTCGCCGGAATCGTGGTGCGTAACTCCTTGCTGTTGATTGACTTCATTCTAGAGTATCGTGCAGAGGGGCAGTCGCTGCGAGATGCAGTGATCGAGGCTGGTAAAGTTCGTTTCCGTCCGATCCTGTTAACTGCATTAGCGATTATGTTCGGTTCAATGATTATGATTACGGATCCGGTCTTCGGTGGTCTAGCCGTGTCATTGATCTTCGGAACGCTGTCTTCGACTGTATTGACTCTACTGGTCATTCCATTGATGTACTACATCTGGCAGTGGCACGGTGGCGTTAAGCAGCAGGAACAGCAGGAAGCTCAAAACGCCAAATAATATTAAATATTATTAAGCGAGCATAAGAAGCCCCGCAATAGCGGGGCTTTTTTTTGCCCGAAAAAATTGGCAAAAAAATGATCAGGCCTGATTAGTTATAATGAAGTTTACTTATTTAAAAATTACGTAAATAGACGCTACAATGCAAAGTGTTGTATTCAATTCAACCTAGATACAGAAGAGGATAATAAGATCATGAAAATAAAATTAAAACAGCTATTGGTTGCATTAGGTGTGGCCGCTATGTCAATCACTCCAGTTCAGGCGGATGATGAGCCAATGACGGCAAGTGTGGCGCGTATTACCATGGATGTGGCTAATACCATCGCTTTGAACGCGGTGGCCGCGTGCCGTGAAAAAGGCATTCCAATCAGTGTTACCGTGGTGGATCGCAACGGCATTATTCAAACCCAGCTAAGAGATACGGTCGCACCACCTGTCTCGCTGCCGATTAGTCGCAATAAAGCCTATACGGCGGTGATGTTCAATGTTAAAGGCTCACAGCTGGAAAGTCGTGCTAATAGCCCATTGCAGACGATGGGTGTAGATCTGGCCTTTATGGCGGGTTCAACGCCGATTCAAGCCGGTGGTAAATTGTATGGTGCAGTGGGTGTCAGTGGTGCGCCAGATGGTATGGATGATGAGGCCTGTGCGATTGCCGGTGTAGAGTCGGTTTTGGACGATTTGGAGATGCAATAAAGTCTTATTTATTCTCAAAAAGAGGATGGGTTAGTGAAAAAGCCAGCGAAAGCTGGCTTTTTTTATGCCTAGAATTTGCCAGAAATCACTTTTTTGTCGCTAGTATATTAGGTTTTTATTATATAAGCATTTATTAATATTACCTGCTTTTATGCTTGATAAAGAAATATATTTTTTATAATTTTCAATGTGTTACGTGGGTTTTTGTGTCGGTAAAATGGATTAATAAATTTACTTATTTATAAATCAAAAGTTTTGTTTATGAAAAGTCATAAAAACTATTGAAGTCAAAAAAATCATGCCGTTAAATACGTAGTCAGCCGAGCACGGCAACAAATAAAAAATAATTTTGAGGATACGAAAATGTTAAATGAATCTAAAGTAATGAGCATGATCAAGGCTAAGCAAGTTAAGAAGCAGAAGGGTGCATCAATGATTGAATATGCTCTGGTGGTAGCCGGTGTAGCGGCAATTGCTGCTGTTTTGTTCTCTGGTGGCGATAATAATGCCGGTACAGTAGGCGATGCGGTTAAAGCCAAAGTTGAAGGTTCAATTCCAAAATAATTTGAGAAATGAGCACTCACCTACATAAGCAAAAAGGGGCTGTTATGTTAGAGACAGCCTACTTTTTGCCTATTATGATTGCCGTGATCCTGTTTATGGTGGAAGTTGTTTCCTATGCAATGAACAGCTTTGCGGCCAATGATGTATTAACCGATATACACTCCGCGATGGTTGCGGAAGGTGAGCAGGTTGCGGAACTGGAAGAAGATGATACGCTTCCCGCTTCGATCAAGTACGCCAGTTGTAATGCAGGTAAAGTGGCTCTGCCAACAGGCAGCAGCAGCTCCATTACTTCAATAGTGAAGACGACCTTAGCCAGCAAAAATATCACCTTTCTGGGATCTGATCCTGGCGCTACCCATATTAGCAAAAGCTCGGTTTCTGGTTTTGATGTTTATGTCATCACCTTTAGCGGCACGGCCAACTCTTTGGTGATACCCAATTTTATGTCTGAACTGCTCCCTATTAGCGTTAATACCGTTATCAGTATCAAAGACAACTGTGTTGTTTGATGACTGACCCAATTCCAAACATTCTAAATATTAAGAGATTTTTATGAAACTTCAACGCAGTGATCTGATTCTGTACGGGGTCGCTTTGCTCTCCTCTATGCTGGCCGTTAGCCTGGTTTATGGTTATGTTGAGAACCGCGTGGCCGAAGCCGAAAGCAAGGCCGAAGTGAAAACCGTGACCGTGATTGAAAAGCCGGAGCTACGTTCGGTGGTGGTGGCCAATCGTGATCTCTACCGTGGCGAGAAGATCGAGATCGACGACATCAAGGTGCTGATGGTACCGACTGAGGGCGTGGTAGCGAATGGCGTGATGGTCAACCCCGACAAGATTGTGGGTCGTGTCGCCAAGCAGCACATCTATGCTGGCGAGTGGATGATCGATCAGAAGATCGGTCTGCAGGACGATGACGAGGGTCGGGTTGAGTCGTTGTTGGAGGCGGGCATGCGTGCCATGCGTATTCCGGTGTCAGCCGAGAGCGGTCTATTGGGGATGCTGAACCCAAGCGATCATGTGGATGTGATCAGTGTGTTTGAAAGTGCTGATGGCAAGCGCATGATCAGTCGCACCATCCTGCAGAATATTGAGGTGCTCTCCATCGGCCAGACCAACCGCATGGGGAAACTGAAGGATGAAGAGCTCAAGCAGTCCTATGAAAACCATGAGGGTGAGGCGTTTGTTAAAGCGTCAATGGTAGCGCTTAATGTCAATACACGTCAGGCAGAGCAGCTGGCATTGGCAATGAATGTCGGTGCCATTCATCTGGCGTTACGTGGACCGGCGGATGTCAAACTGGTGACCACTGACGGCGTCAATGTCAAAGTGATGGAGCGCAGCAAACAGCGTCCGCCAAAATACAAACCAAAAACCAAACGTGATGTGATTCAGATTATGCAGGGTGACAGTGTTCAAGAGGTATTTACACGATGAAAATTATTCCAAAATGGCTATCAAAAACGGCTTTAATCAGCGGAATTGGACTGTCGGTCGCCCTGACATCCATGAGTTCACAGGCGGAGTTGGCCAAAGTCTATAACCTGACCGAGACCGACAGTCAGATCGTTAAGTTTGATAAGGCGCTGAAGCGTGCCATGATCGCCAACCCGGAGCTGGCAACGGTGAAAGTACTCAGCAAGAATGAGTTGTTGATCACCGGTAAAGGGGCGGGTCGTACGCAGTTGATTGTGACCTATCGCTCCAGTCCGAATGTGGATCATCAGGTGGTACTGAATGTGTCGCCAGATCAGTCACGCAGAGAGGAGATTGAGGGTACGCTAAAACAACTTTTAGCCGATCTTAATCCGCAGGGTACCGTTAAATTCGAGTTGAAAAATATCTGGATCAACTCCGAGAGTGCCGTACGTCGTGAGATTGATGAGATTGGTAATCAGATTGATGGTGATGCCAATCAGACTGCGGCAAAACGCCATGATAAAGAGGTGCTGCAGGCCGAAGTGTCCAGTGGTGAATTGGATGCTCAGCCGTTAGCGGGTAACTACATGGTGCTATTGAGCGGAGAGGTGCCAAACAGGGCGCAGAAAAAACGCATTCAATCGGTGGTCTCCGCATTAGGGCTGTCGGTGGTGAATATGGTCAAGGTTACCGGGCCGCAGCAGGTTAAGTTGTCGGTGCGTGTTGCCGAGGTGGTTAAGGGCAACCCCTTTAGAAGTGGTGTCGCCGCGCGCGATAAACGCGATCACTTTGGGATTTTTCCTCCCGGAAACTTGGGCTCTACCGCCGGCTTCTTGTTGAATGTTGAAAATGTGGTAGCCGGCACCCCAGCGGGCATGGCGTTCCCACATCCGGATGGTTTTCAGATCGGTATCAACCCGCTAGGCAGTGATCTGTTTGGTGTGTTATCGATTCTGGAGGGCAATAATCTGGCACGTGTTCTGGCCAAGCCGGAACTGATTGTGCAGTCCGGTGAAACGGCTGAGTTCCTAGTCGGTGGTGAAGTGCCGATTCCGGTCGCTCAGGACGCAGACACCATTACCGTTGAGTATAAAGAGTTTGGAGTACGTCTGCGTTTTAGCCCGATTATTACCGAGTCGGGTGAGATTCAGATGACGGTAGCACCCGAGGTGAGTAATATCGACTCGAGCGCCGGTTATCAGGCCGGTAACATTGTGGTACCCGGTTTTAGATCTCGCAAAACCAATACCACCATTACCATGGCCGCCGGGCAGAGTTTCGTTATTGGCGGTCTGATTCAGGACAATATGCGCAGCTCAGTAAATAAGGTGCCGCTGCTTGGCGACATCCCGGTGATTGGGGCGCTGTTTAGATCAACCAGCTATGAGAAGGATCAGTCGGAGTTGGCCATTTTGGTGACCCCAACTTTTGTCGAACCGATTGCAGAGGGTCAGAAAGTAAGCCTGCCGGGAGAGAATCTAGACCGCCCAACTGCAGCCGATGGCTTCTTTATGGGCAAGGTAGCGGAGCTGCTGCCAGAGGGAGATAGTGCTCTGCCTGATCTGGCGGTCAAGATTGGACTGGAGAAGCCGTAATGACACAGATGTTATCAAGTGATTCAATGGCGCTGAAACACGCGCTCTATTTTGGTACGGATGAAGATCTGCAGGAAGCAGTACGTGTATCGATTATGTCGAAATACACCACAGAGGCGATGAGTGAAGTGCCGCATATCTGGCCGGAAGATGTCAATCTGGTGCTGTTGGAGTACCAGGGAGAAGCCGATCAGGTGCTGGCTAACATCACACAGATTCTGACCCTGGCCAAAGGGGTACCGGTGTATGTGCTGCTGAAAGAGAAGAACGCCGACTTCATTATTGAAGCCTCTCATCAAGGGGTACAGGGATTTATCGAGTGCCCGAATGAGGTGTTTCATATTCTCTCTATTCTGCATATGCAGGATCGCCGCCGCCAGGGTAAAAACGGTAATGTCTCTTCACTATTCAGCTTGAAAGGAGGGGTGGGCTGTACCGCTTTAGCCACCAATATCGCCTCACACTTGAACGATATGACCGAGGGGCGTACCGTACTGGTTGATCTAAATATGCCGCTGGGAGATACCGCTCTGTATCTGAATATGGAGGGGCAACGCCTCTACTCACTGACCGATTTTGTCTATAACTTGAACCGTTTTGATGAGAACCTGATCTACAAATCCTTAAGCCGTCATGAGTCGGGGTTGTATGTGCTGTCGCTGCCGACTGAAGTCAGTGAGCTGGATGGGATCAACGGCGATATTATTAAAACCATTATTGAGTCACTGCGCCGTTATTACGATCATGTGTTAATCGATTGCGCCAGTGATCTGTCGGATATGACCCTGAGCTGTCTGGATGAGTCGGATAATATTGTTTTGGTTGCCGAGCCGTCGTTGTCGTCGTTAAGAGCGGTTAACTCGGTGATTCAACTGACGCAGAAACTGGGTTATATCCGCGAGTCAATCAAACTGGTGGTCAACCGCAGCACCAGCCAGGAAGATGAGATGCTGGATGACGTGATTGATGCCCTGGATGTGGATACGGTGGTGCGTGTCGCTAACCAGTATGCCGATTTTAATGATTCGTTGAAAGAGGGCGTGCTGCTTAAGGAGTTTAACCCGGACTCCATTATCAATCGCCAGTTACACAATATCGCCAATATGCTGCACACCGGCAGTCTGCAGCTGGATATTGAACTGGAGCAGGCGTCGGCAAGCAGCGCCAAAGGTCTTTTGTCAGGCCTGTTCAAAAAGAACAAAAAGTCAAAATCCAAAGCAGAGCCGGTGATTGACGATGCTAAAGTGGCGGTATCCTAATGAGTTTACGTGACCGTTTGAGACAAGTTGAACAGCACCGCCAGGTGAGTGCGGATATTGCCGCCAATGACTCGGTGGATAAGCCGGACCCGATTGCCAAGCGCACGCTATCTGAAACCAATCTGGCGCAAAACCCAACCCTGTTGGAGATTAAGAGGCGCTGCCAAAAGAAAGCCACCGAAGATGAGGCTTTTTATCAGGCTGATAGCAATGAGACTCGTCAAGAGCTGCGTCCGCGCTTAGAGGAGCTGGTGCGTGAAAATGCGGCTGATCTAGGGTATCCACTGTCGGAGATTGAGGTCAGACAGTTGGGGGTGGAGCTGCTGGATGAGATCTACGGTTTGGGGCCGATTGAACCGCTGCTGGCCGACCCGAGTGTTTCCGATATTCTGATTAACCGTTATAACCAGGTCTATGTTGAGCGCGGCGGTATGCTGGAGCTGACCGATATCAGTTTTATCAGTGAAGAGCACCTGCGCAATAAGGTCGACCGTATGCTGTATGTCACCGGTCGCCGTGTGGATGAGTCCTCACCGCTGGTGGATGCGCGTCTGCCGGACGGTTCGCGTATCAATATCATTATCCCACCGCTGGCGGTGGATGGCATCAGTGTCTCCATTCGTCGTTTTCCAGAGAAACACCTGCGTCCACAAGATCTGATCGCCTTTGGTTCCATGACCGAACAGATGTACACCTTTTTGGACTATGCGGTTAAGGCGGGTCTGAATATGCTGGTATGTGGCGGAACCGGTTCCGGTAAAACCACCACCTTGAATATGTTGTCTGGCTTGATTCCGGAGAACGAGCGTACTGTCACCATTGAGGACAGCGCCGAGCTGCGTATGCAGCAGACCCATGTGGTGCGTTTGGAGACGCGTCCACCAAATGCCGAAGGCGTCGGTGAGGTGACGCAACGTGAACTGTTGAAAAATGCGCTACGTATGCGCCCGGACCGCATTGTTCTGGGTGAGGTGCGTGGTGGCGAAGTGCTGGATATGCTACAGGCGATGAACACCGGGCACGACGGCTCTTTGGCAACGCTACACGCCAACAGTCCGCGTGACAGTATTGCGCGTCTGGAGCTGATGATTAACTTGAGTGGAGTCGATATTCCAGCGGCCTCGATTCGTAAGCAGATCGCCAGTGCGATTGATCTGATTATTTATGTTAACCGTGGTAAAGACGGTAAGCGTCGGGTGGAGTCGGTCACCGAAGTGGTAGGGATCGAAGAGGAGAATGTGGTTCTGCAGGAGATTTTTGTTTTTGAAAATCAGCTGGATAAGCAGTCTGAAACCATGCGCGGCACCTTTAAGGCGACCGGCCTGCGCCCAAGTTGCGGTAAGAAGTGTGAGGCGGTCGGTTATCGTCTGCCGCAGGATCTGTTTAGTTTTTCTAAGGAAGTATTTTAATGGATCTGGGGTTTATTATTGTCGCTTTGGCGATCATTGTGCCGTTTGCCATCTTTGCGTTTACCTTATCCTTCAAGCAGCGCCGTCAACATCAAGCGCAGCTGAATGCCTTGATGAAACGTGTGGGTCTGAAAGGGTCAGAGACCACGCAGCTTAAAGATCAGCTGCTGCAGCACAAAGATAAGAGTTGGTACCTGTGGCTGACAGGCCTGTTTAAAAAGGCCGGGATTGCCAATCGTAAGGATGTGACTCGTCTGCTGGTGGTGCAGGCATCGCTGCTGTTTATCAGTGCGTTTGTATTGGCGACCAAGTTGAATACCCTGTCTGAAAATCAGCTGATCATCAGTATGTTACTGCCATTTCTACCGAGCGCCTACCTGTATTTCAAAATCAAACAGCGTCAAACTGAGTTGCGTAAACAGTTTCCGGAGATGCTGGACTCGATTGTGCGCTCTTTGCACTCAGGCTACGGCATCGACGGCGCTCTGGGAGCGGTTGGCGAAGACATGCGCGGCCCTTTGGCAGAGGAGATGCGTGAGGTCAATAAGCAGCTGACTTTAGGGATCAGTATGCGCGATATTCTGCGAGAGTTTCAGCGTCGTGTCGCTCTGCCGGAAGCACAATTTTTTGTTATCACTTTGATTATTCAACGTGAGACCGGTGGCCAGCTGGCGGCGATTCTCTCCGAACTGTCTAAACTGATGCGCCGTCGTGATAACTTTCAGGCCAAACTGAAAACCCTGACGGCGGAGTCTCGTTTTACCGCCTGGTTTATCGGTGGGGCGCCGATTATTTATATCGGCTACAAATACTTCTTTGACCGTGAGTCGATGCACTTCTTTTTGAATGACCCTTTAGGCTTTAAGTTATTTTTGTTCTCTTTGTTGATGATCGGTTTAGGAACCTTGATTCTGCGTCAAATGTTAAAGATGAGATTTTAATGATGATGGATTTAGCGGTACTGCTGTTAACGGTTGCCAGTTTGTCTTTTGTGACGGTGTGGCTGTTTGTCAATCGCGCCTTGAAACTGCAAAGTAATCAGTTGCAAAAGGAGCGCATTAAAGCGCGTATCGGTCTGGCAAGCCAGTACAGCAAAAACAAACGCTGTCTGTCGAGCTGCTGGTGGTGCTCTTTGGGTCGAGCCATTGGTCCTAAAAGCAAGAAAGAGCTGCAAACCACGCAGCAGCAGCTGGTCAGTGCCGGTTTTAGGGAGGAGCGTCATATTGGGGCTTACTTCTTTATTAAGTATGTCACGCTTCTCGCATCAGTACTGCTTTCGGCGGCGCTATGGGCCTGGTTCGCTGTGCGTTTGGAGATTGTGATCCTGATTCCGATTGTTATGTTGCTGCTGCCGGAACGTATTCTGATCTATTTAGGGCAGCACCGTCTGGCACAGATTAGTAATCACCTGCCGGACTTTTTGGATATGTGTAATATCTGTATGAATGCCGGTTTGAGTTATCTGGTGGCGATTAAACGGGTGTCTGAGGAGTTAAAAGAGATTAATCCGGAGATCTGTTACGAATTTCAGTATCTGCTGGATCAGATTCAGATGGGCATGGCGCGTACCGAGGCGCTGCGCCAGTTTGCCGAGCGTAACCCGACTAAAGACATTCAAAATCTGGTGCAGGTTCTGATTCAAAATGAGAAACTCGGTAGCTCAATCAGTGAGGCTCTGAATGAGTTCTCGCGCCGCATGTATCAGGAGCGCGAACAGGCTCTGGAAGAGAAGGCGGCGAAAACTTCGGCCAAAATGGCGGTGGTGATTATGCCTTTTTTAATGGTGCCTTATCTTATTTTACTGCTGGGCGAACGCATGGTTCTGCTTGGAAGAGGGTTTTAAATGTCAGTATTGTTTAACGTTAAAGTCATGCGAACAGGCCTGTTGCTTCTGTTATTGGGGTTGTTAAGCGCGTGCTCGCAAGCGCCTAAAAAAGCGGCAGCTCCGATCAAACCCAGCGTACAGCAGAGTCAGACGCCGCCTTTGGCTTCTGATCTGAGTGCCAAGGATGAATATGAATTTGCGTTGGACTTGGCGCGTTTGGAGCTGAAACGCCAGCGTTATGCTCGTGCCGAGGGGCTGCTGCAAAAGTTGCGTAAGATTGATCGACAGGATGTGCGTGTCTATCGCTCTCTGGCACAGGTGTATGAAGCGCAGAAAAAATCGCAAATGGCGCTGATCGCCTGGAAACAGGTGAATAAATCGGCAGATAAAACCATTCGTGACGAAGCGGAGCTGGCCAGACTGGCGCTCATGCATGAGGAGTTTGTTTTGGCAGAACAGATCTACCAGGCCTGGTTAAAATCGGATTCGGAGTTGCAGCAGGTCAGTGCCTTCAATAATTTGGGTTTCTCGGCGGTTCTGCAAAAACGTTACCCGCAGGCAAAACAGTATTTCGAACAGGCGCTGGCTTTGGATCCGCTTAATACCAAAGCGCTTAATAACTTAAAACTGGTTAATACCTTAATCGAGTAACTATGACAGCAGCGAATATTTTAAAAAAGCAGCGCGGAGCCATCTCTATTCTAGGGGCGGCGTCGATCGCCTTGTCTCTGTATGGGTTTGATCAGGTTCTGCAGTATGGTAATGCCAAGATTTTAGACCGTGAATTGGACAACTATGCCCGCACGGCTGCGCAGGTTGCTTTGCGTTCGGAACTGGCTCTGACCAAAGCGGGGATTGAATCCGGCAGTATGGATCCGCAGCAGACCGACAAGATCATCAACAGCTTGCTGGCTCAGGTCGAGATGCATCTGGAAGCGTCGGATGATCATGATGTCAATCTGAAGAAAAAGATCACCTTTGGTAACTTTGCCGATGATTCGATCTGTAACTCCTCCGATCCGGAAGTACGCAAAGGCTGTTTTATCCCTCTGAGCAGTGATGCCAGTAATCCTCGTGCAGCCGAAACACCACCGGACTTTAGTGCGGTGTCGGTGCAGTTATGGAGTACCGACAGCTTCTATACCTTTACCCCGCAGGGGCGGGCGACTTATGGCCTGGAGGCTTCAGAGCAAGACAGCGACTCCGGCTGCTACTGTAAGAATCGCTATACCGCCTGCCTGGATATGGATCTGACTACTGCTGAGCTGGCGCCGATTCCCGCCACTGAAGCCGCAGCCATTGCCGTTAAGGGTTCGGATGCACGCAAAAACTACTGTAACTATGGTTATACCGATACCAGGGTGAGTGATTTAACAGAGACCAAGTACCCTTGGGCTGAGTTTGATGATGGCTGGATTGGTCGAACACCGGATACGGCGAATCTGTTTATGTTTTTCACCCAGGGTTATGACAATGCCAGTTTTTCTAAAGTGTTGGAGCATAAGCCCTTGGCTCTTGAGGATGGTGAGGACCCTTTGTATCAAACAGGGGGCATGTTTGCGGCAATGATGGGGATGATGGGCGCTTCTGATCTAAGGTTTGGTTATGAGCAGAATCAGTCGACCTACAAGAAAGGTGAAATTACACCGAGTTCAGATGCGAGCGATTTTCGTTGCAAAAAAAGCTTTGGCCTAGCAAATTGCAGCGACAGTGGCTGGGGGAGTTCAAATTGGAAAACCGTTTTAGATGATAGTTTTTACGTGGGGTATCAAGCTACCTGTATTCCGGGAACCTCTTCAGCTAATTTGGCTATGTCCCGCTGCTTGGCCTATAACGACGGGGCAACGCCTAGATATGAAAGCTGTCTGGAGATCGAGCGCAGAAGCACTATGTCGATGAACTTCTTTGAGCGTATGATGGCGTTTTTTATGGGGCCGATTCTCAACTGGGAGCGCTCCTATGAAGGCCTGAACTGCGAAATGAAACAGATGAAATACAAAGGCTGGCTATTCTGGGGCGGCTGGGAAGAGGTTTAAAATATATCATCAGGCCTGCTGAATGGAATGAGTAATTTTTTCGATTTCAATTTCTGACTGGACATTATCGCTTTTAATGTCTATAATCCGCCATTCCTTAGGAGAGCTGTCTGAGCGGCTGAAGGAGCTCGCCTGGAAAGCGGGTATAGGGTTAAACCTATCGGGGGTTCGAATCCCCCGCTCTCCGCCATAAAGCGGGTATCGTATATTGGCTATTACCTCGGCCTTCCAAGCCGATGAGAAGGGTTCGATTCCCTTTACCCGCTCCATATTATGGTGACTCTATTCGTCCCCTCGCGACGCTAAGTTGGGAACTCCGCCAGGTCCGGAAGGAAGCAACGGTACCTTCTGATGCGTGCGCCGAGGTAAGGCGGGTAGGGTTGCCACCATTTTCTGTTTTTACTCCCTGTTTGTTGTTTTATAGATCTGTTAAATGCACTCGCATTTTTCGCTTTTTTATTCTCAATTCACGTTAAAATAATCACTTCTATATTTGATTTAGACTCTTTTTTTGCTGCATTGACGGATAGATAAAATCTCATGAGTTATACCGTATTAGCCCGTAAGTGGCGCCCTAAAAACTTTGCCGAATTAGTCGGTCAGTCTCATGTGATGCAGGCCTTGTCAAATGCCCTGGATCAGAACCGTCTGCACCACGCTTATCTGTTTACCGGAACGCGCGGGGTGGGGAAGACCACCATTGCGCGTATCTTCTCTAAGGCGTTGAACTGTCAGCAGGGTATCTCGTCCACTCCGTGTGGCGTGTGTGAGACCTGCCGTGCGATTGACGAGGGGCGTTTTATTGACCTGATTGAGGTCGATGCCGCTTCGCGTACCAAAGTGGATGATACCCGCGAGATTCTGGATAATGTGCAGTTTGCGCCGACTCAGGGGCGTTACAAGGTCTATCTGATCGATGAGGTGCATATGCTCTCCAAAAGCAGCTTTAATGCGCTGCTAAAAACCCTGGAGGAGCCGCCGGAGCATGTTAAGTTTCTATTAGCCACTACCGATCCGCATAAGTTGCCGATTACAGTGCTGTCGCGCTGTCTGCAGTTTAATTTGATGCGTCTGACGCAGACCCAGATTCAAGGGCATCTGGAACATATTTTGCAGCAAGAGGCGATTCCGTTTGAGTCCAGCGCTCTGGCACTGATTGCCAAAAGTGCCGACGGTTCGGCGCGTGATGCTTTGAGTCTATTGGATCAGGCGATTGCTTATGGTGCCGGCGAGATCCATTTTGAACCGGTGCAGACCATGTTGGGCTTGGTGGATCAGCAGTATACCGTGGCTATTTTGGAGGCACTGGCTGCAGACTCGCCCGAGCAGATTAAAAGCTTGATTCAGCAGCTGGCGGCCATGGGGGTGGACTATGCCGCGCTGCTGGCGCAGCTAATCGAAACCCTGCATGCGCTCTCCTATAACCAGGTATTAGGCGGGATGAGTGAGTCCTCGCTATTGCCGGAGGAGGTGATCGCCTCTTTAAGTCACGCTTTACCGGCCGAGCGCGTGCAGCTGCTCTATCAGGTTGCGCTGTTGGCAAAACAGGATATGCAGTTAGCCCCGGATATCCGCATCGGTTTTGAGATGGCACTGATGCGTATGCTGGCATTTCAGCCGGCTGACACAGTCACTTCTAGCGAGACGCCGGCACCGACTCAGACTGCCGTGAGTCGCCCGTCTACGCAAGCGGCGACTTCTGCGCTACAAGCGGTTGCCAGCTCGGCGCCAGAACCGCAGTTGCAGGAGCAGGATCCACAAACGGTACTGGCGGGTCTGTCTTCAGCCAGAGCCCTAATGGCTAAGGCGGCGCCACAGCCGGAAGCACCTGCATCAAAACAGAGTGAGCAGCCTCCAGCCTCTGAAAATATAGCCTCTGTGCAGACGCCACCAAGCGAGCCGCCTTCGATGGCCGCAGCGACAGCAGAACAGATTGAGCCTGTTGTGGCACCCGCTGCTGCACCACTGATGGAGGATGCGCCGCCGTGGGATATCGGAGAAGCGGTCACGCAGCCACAGCAGTCACAGCCGAGCCCTCAAGCTGCAGCAGAGCAAGCAGTGAGTTCCGCGCCAGTGCAGAGTGCCGGGGATCACCTGTCACAGATTAAACAGAGGTTGAAACAGCCGCTGGGAAAGCAGCCGGAGAGGGTTGAGTCAGCTCAATCTGAGGCGTTTTCGGCCAATCAGCAGATGCAACCTGCGGTGCAGAGTGCTGAGAAAATTGAAGTAGTCTCTGCGCCGCAGAGCGTGGTTGAACCTGTTTCAACCACAGCGCTATCTCCGAGCGTGGCGGAGCGTTTGCAGATGAGCTCACAGCCTGAAGCGTCTGTTGAAGCGCCGCAAGTTCAGGGTAATGTGGCTCTAGAGGTCGACAAAGCCATTGAAGAAAACAGCTGGCACAACCCGGCAGAGCAGCCGCAATCGTGGGAGTATGTCGCGCTGACGGATGATAACCGTTTGCAGGTTTGGCTGTCGGCACTGGAAAAAATCAGACCGGAGGGGATGGCTGCCGAGTTGACCAGGCAGAGTGTATTGGTTGATTACTCGCCGGAAGTCTGGCGTTTGAGCGTTGACCCGCAGCAGGCCTATGCTAAAAGTGATATGGCCGTATTGCGCCTTAAAGAGGTGTTGCAACAGTTTTTAGGCTCACAGGTTCAGTTAGAGTTTGTAGAGTTTCATTGTCATGATACGCCGCTTAAATATGAACAGCAGGTGGCGGCCGATAAACAGGCTCAGGCAGAAGCGTCTATT
The DNA here is from genome assembly GCA_964574275.1 of uncultured Thiosulfatimonas sp. Lineage (GTDB taxonomy): Bacteria > Pseudomonadota > Gammaproteobacteria > Thiomicrospirales > Thiomicrospiraceae > Thiomicrorhabdus. Next base: position 34,917 of record CAZNML010000003.1, read on the forward strand.
CAAAGCGATCCGTTGGTCAACCAACTGAAGAGCGAGTTGGGTTTTGAGGTGATTCAAAGCAGTATCAGCCCGCTATAGAGTCGTGTTTAAAAAAGAATAATTAAATTTCAATTTTATAAGTATTAAGTTTTAAAGGAAAAGTTATGTTTGGTGGAAAAGGTGGAATCGGTAATCTAATGAAACAGGCGCAAGAGATGCAGAAAAACATGCAGGATGCGCAGGAACAGATTGCTAAAATGGAAGTAACCGGTGAAGCGGGCGGCGGCATGGTTAAGGTCTCTATGACTGGTAAGCATGAGCTGGTCAAAGTTGAAATCGACGACAGTCTGATGGATGACAAGGAGATGCTGGAAGACCTGTTTGCCGCAGCGGTTAACAGTGCGGTGCGTCGTGTTGAAGAGGTCACACAAGAAAAAATGGGTGGTTTGACCGATGGCATGAACCTGCCTGCTGGAATGAAAATGCCGTTTTAAGCAGGCCTGCTTAAAATAGTATTCAGTTTAATTTATGTTTAGCCCACTTATCTCTGAATTGATCGAATCCTTCCGGGTTCTGCCGGGCGTTGGGCCCAAGTCCGCACAACGCATGGCCTACTATCTACTCGAGCAAAACCGTTCAGGCGGTCAGCAGCTCGCTCACATTTTAGAGCAGGCCTTGGATAAGGTGACGCACTGTGAACAGTGCCGCAACCTGTCTGAGGAGCCTGTCTGCTCTATTTGTGCTTCCAGTTCTCGCCACGACAGTGAGTTATGTATTGTCGAATCTCCCTCTGATGTGATTGCCATAGAGCAGTCCGGTATTTATCGTGGCAAATATTTTGTTTTAATGGGGCATTTATCCCCCATTGATGGTATTGGTCCGCAGGAGATAGGTTTAGACCTACTTGAGGCTCGATTATCGGAACCGGGGGTGGTAGAATTAATTATCGCTACCAATCCAACCGTTGAAGGTGAGGCGACTGCGCACTATATTCAGCAGATGGCTCAGGGGCGTGACATTAAAGTAACGCGCTTAGCGCAAGGTATCCCAATTGGAGGGGAACTTGAGTATATTGACTCAGGTACTTTGTCACAAGCGTTCATCTCTCGAAAAGAGGTTTAGACTGATGGTTAAGATGATTAAGTGGGTAGGGTTTCTCAGTTTAGCACTGCTGGCAGGCTGCGGTGGCAGTGCAGGCAATACAGGTGCGGCTGAGGCACAATTTAATGAACCGGGTATTAACCTCTCAATGAGTGCTTCCTCAACGGGCGAGGTGAAAACATCAATTCCAGCTAATGATGATGCAAAAATCAATATTGTCTTTTTGGATGATGGCAGTCTGCCGCTGGATAATGAGATTATCTCACTGACAGCGACCTCCGGCACCCTGTCTCAGGCTTCTGTTTTAACCAATAATACCGGGCGTGCCAGCGTTACTATCTATGCACCGGATGATCTGAGCTCCGGTTCTGCTCCTGGTGTCTTAACCGCAGTGGCCGGTGAAGTTTCGGCCACCTTGAATTATGAATTTGTCGCCACGGCGAGCAGTGATGGGGCCAACAGCTCCTCGGCGGGCTCTATTGAGTTTATCAATGCAGCACCAACCTTTATGTCTATGAAGGGCACCGGCGGCCAGGGTTATGGCGAAACTTCGCAGGTGACCTTTAAGGTAGTGGATATTACTGGTGCCCCTATCGAGGGTGCGACCATTAATTTCACCGTGAGTACCACCGTCGGTGGGCTTTCACTGTCGCCTGCCAGCGCAAGCACCAATGCCTCCGGTTTGGTGACCACCACCGTTCAAGCCGGAACCATCTCCACCCCGGTTCGAGTCGGCGCTTCAGTGACGCTGTCTGATGGGGAACTGATCTATGTGCAGTCCGATCTATTAACGGTGACCACCGGTATTCCAGATCAAAACAGTTTTAGTCTGTCGATGGATAAGTTTGCGCCAGAGGGCTGGAATTACGATGGGCAAGAGGTTGTTGTTACCGCCCGTTTAGGTGATCGTTTCAATAACCCGGTGCCGGATGGAACTGTGGTGAACTTTACCACTGAAGGCGGAAGTATTGAGAGCAGCTGCACCACAACTGACAGTTCTTGTACAGTGACCTGGACCAGCCAGAATCCGCGTCCGGATGATCATCGATCTACGGTATTGGCTTATGCCATCGGGCATGAAACCTTCTATGACTTTAATGCCAATGGCGTGTTTGATAATGGGGATGAGTTTGATGATCTGGGTGAGGCATTCCGCGATGATGATGAAACCGGAACCTACAATCCAGGTTCCGGCAATGGTTTCAGTCAAGATGAGAAGCTAATTGACTACGATGAGAATGGATTATTTACGGCGGCAGATGGCGACTATAACGGTGTGCCTTGTGATCACACCACCCAGTGTCCAACCGATGCCAATAATATTGCCGACCGCTCCAACTTTTTAACCAATGTGCGTCAAAGTGCGGTCATTATTATGGCAACCAGTGCGGCCAATATTGAGATGTACGAGCTGTTAGGTGCCAATACCAGTTGTTTAAATGCTTCGGGTAAACTGGTGGTTGACGATGTGGTGTGTCGTGACGTGACCGATTTTGCCGTTGACCTGGATCAGAAAACCATCTGGGTTTTGGTTGAAGATACCGCGGCTCTCTGTCTGGATGCGGTGGATGGTGACCGTGTGGCAGGTGTTGTCGATCCGGATGCCGCAGCTTGTACTGTAGCGGTCAGACAGTCGGCGCCAACAGGGTCTACCATTACCGTATCGAGTGATGTCGGTGAGCTGTCGGATATCCCTTATGAGGGGGTTCCGAACCAAACAGCGCACCTAGAGTTCACCTTTACTGTGACCTCTGATCCGGCAAATGGTACGGATGAACTGGGTGAGTTAAAAGTGCTGGTGACTTCTCCGGTTGGGGATGTGGATGTTGCCGATAGTGCTAATATTACCGATCCGGCCTCTTAATAGAGCTAATTTAGCAGACATAAAAAATCCCGCTTTATGCGGGATTTTTTATGGGTAAAGAAAAGTTAGATCTCACTGATCAGGAAGGTGACTCGGCGGTTTTGTCGTTTGCCCTCTGGTGAGTTATTGCTGGCAATCGGGCGCTCCTCTCCGTAACCGTAGGTCTGGATACGGTTACTGTCGATGCCGTTTTTCATCAGGTGCAAGGCGACGCCTTTCGCACGGTTTTCAGACAGCTGTTGGTTATAGGCATTGGAGCCGTCAGAGTCGGTATGTCCCTCAATGTGAACGCGCGTATTGGTATGGCGGTTCATCGCTTTAACGACCGGTGATAGACGGCTCAACTCATATGGGTCAAGTTGTGCCGAGCCGGAGCGGAAATTGACGTTCTGTACATTGACCTGAATATACTCCTGATCGCCAATTTTAACCGCCTCTACGGTGGTGTTTGGGTCATTGCGGGTGTCAGCATTGACCTCATCATAGATATGGCGTGCAGTGACCCCGGAGATCACACCGACGACCGCTTTACCGGCGTTATCGTCCATCCCCAGCGCGTTGGCCGCCAGAGCACCACCAATGGCTGCCATTGCAGTAATGACATTTTTCTCTTCCGCTCTCTCTGAAGCGGTTTTATTCGGGCTTGATGAGCAACCGGAGAGGGTGGCTAGTGCTGTTGTGGTAATGACCGCTGCAATCAGTTTCTTGTTCATCGCTATTCTCCTAAGTATTGAGTAGGCATTCGATTAAATATAAGTCTATAAGCTATTTATAACCATTCCGCTTAATTATTCAAGTGATAACACGACACTCAACGCTATCTACAGGGTTTGCCAAGTGTGTTGAAAAGTTTGTGAAATCTGAACAGGCCTGATCAGATTAACAAGTACAGATTACAGCAGGACGATGGTCGCTAGACCGAGGAAGACAAAAAAGCCTAAGGAGTCGGTCACAGTGGTCAGCATTAAACCGGAAGCCAGGGCAGGATCAATACGCATACGCTGTAGGATGAGTGGAATGCTGGCACCGGCCAGGGCGGCGGCGATCAGGTTTATCATTAGGGCGGAGGCAAAAATCAGGCTCAAAGCCAGATCCTGGAACCAAACCAGCACCGCAATGCCGGTTAAAAAGGCCCAGATAAGGCCGTTTAACAGCCCGACTGTAGTCTCTTTAATTAACAGCGAACGGCTGTTTTGACTGGCAAGTTTACCGGTAGCCAAAGCACGGATAACAATGGTGGCGGTCTGGGTGCCAGCAATACCGCCCATACTGGCAATAATCGGCATTAGAACGGCCAGTGCAACGATCTTTTCAATGGAGGCATCGAACAGACCGATGACAATAGAGGCAAAAATAGCGGTTAACAGGTTGATGCCCAGCCAGAAGGTACGGCGTTTGGCAGAGCGCGTGGCGGGCGCAAAGATATCTTCATCTTCATTTAGACCGGCGCTGGCCATCTGCACGTGTTCACCCTCTTCACGGATGATGTCCACCACATCATCAATGGTGATGCGGCCAAGAATCTGGTTGTTGTCATTGAGGACAGCGATTGAGATCAGATCGTGTTTTTCAAACAGTTGCGCGACCTCTTTTTCTGGGGTGAAGGCGCGTGCACTGGGTTTGCTGGTGTTAATCAGATCGGATACCAGCATGTCCGGATCGTTGGTCAGTAGAGAGTTTAGGCTTAAGGTTCCGGCATAAAAGCCGTTACGATCGCTGACAAACAGGTCCAGGGTGGCGGGTGGCAGTTCACCGAGCTTACGCAGATAGCGCAGCACAACGTCTAAAGAGACATCGGCACGTACCGAAATAAAGTCGGTACTCATCAGCCCCCCGGCGGTATCATCCGGATAGGCCATAGCGGTTTCAACCGCGGTACGATCCTCTTCGTTCAGAGAGTCAAGCAGGGTTTGCTGGCTTTGATCATCCAGAGATTGCGCGATGTCGGTAATGTCATCGGTCTCGAGGTTCTCGGTAATCTCGGTGATTTCATGCGGTGCAAGCTGTTCAAGCAGGCTGGCGCGAACCTCATCATTGGTATGCGCGAGTATTTCACCTTGCAGGTCGGCATCCAACAGATCCCATAGGTAGTGACGCGCCTTGGGAGGCATCGACTCCAGCAGTTCCGCAATGTCTTCATCAACCAGTAGGGCGGTAAGGGTATTGATCTGCTCAAGATTCTGCTCTTCAATGGCCGCAAGGAGTTGCTGGGCAATCTGTGCTTTATCGATAACAGTGTTGCTCTGTGACATAGCGCCTCCTTACTTACATTAAAAATAGATCATCGCTTTTATTGTAGCAGGCCAGTGTGTCAATTTAGTGAAAAAATAGTGTGGAGTAACAGGTCTATAGAAATGAAAACGCCCGAACTGAGTCGGGCGTTTTGAGTGTGTTAAACAATAGGGCGTGTGGTTTATACCGCCATATTTTTTACACCACCAGATTTTTTATTGTGATCACTGATTTTTTCTTTATGTTTAATGATTTGGCGATCTAATTTATCAACCAAGCCGTCAATAGAGGCATACATATCATCAGTGTCGTGTTGTGCAAATAAATCTGCGCCAGATGCATGAACAGTTGCTTCAGCTTTTTGCTGTTGTTTTTCAACAGTTAGAATCACGTGGACATTGGTGACGTGATCAAAATGGCGTTCTAGTTTTTCCATTTTTTCTGAAACATAGTCACGAAGTGCATCGGTAACTTCTACGTGGTGGCCAGTAATATTAATTTGCATGATCGCTCCTTTCTTCTTGTGTTTTGCGATGTAACAGCTCTGCTTTAAATATCGATATATGCTTGAGCTTCAAATTCAGTATAACATCAAGCGCTGAAAAAACAGCAGTAATTTTATGTAAAAATACGCCCTATTTTTTGTGTGGATAGGGCGTCAAAAAAATGATAAATGTTGTCCGTTGTTAAATGAAGTCCTCTCCCAGATAAACACGTCGAACTTCGCTGTGATTGAGGACCTCTTCCGGTTTGCCGGAAGCTAAAATGGTGCCGGCATGCAAAATATAGGCTTGATCACAGACCCCTAGGGTTTCACGTACATTGTGGTCGGTAATCAGTACCCCAATGCCTTTGTCTTTCAGGTGCAGAATAATGTTTTGAATATCTTTGACGGAGATCGGGTCAACCCCGGCAAAAGGTTCATCCAATAGTATAAACGTGGGTTCCATCGCCAGGGCGCGTGCAATTTCAACGCGTCGACGTTCACCACCGGACAGCGCCTGCCCGGGTTGTTCGAGTATGTGTCCAATCTGCAGGTCATCAACCAGGTGTTCAAAGATACTGTTACGTTGATCGCTGTCCAGTTCTGGACGCATCTCCAGGATGGCGCGAATGTTCTCTTCTACCGTTAACTTACGAAAGACGGAGGCCTCTTGCGGCAGGTAGCCAATACCACGTTTGGCTCTTTCATGAATTGGCAGTTTACTGATCTCTTCGTCGCCAAGGTAGATCTCTCCGCCGTCATTTTCCACCAGGCCTGTCATCATATAGAAGGTGGTGGTTTTACCGGCTCCATTCGGTCCCAGCAGGCCTACCACTTGTCCATTGTGTACGTCGAGGTCAACTGAGGTGACCACGGTACGTTTTTTATAGCTTTTGGCTAGGTTGCGGGCGTAAAAATGAGACACGGATGATTTCCTACATAAAAAATTACGGTTTATTCTTATCTTTTGTAGCCGGTTCAGGCATCAACGTCACTGAGATGCGCTGCTTCTGTTTTGGGGTGCTTTGCGCTTTCAAAGTTTTGTTCTGCATGTCATAGAACAGTTTTGGCCCGGTGATCAGGTGTTTGCCTGGCTGTTCAACTTTGGCGCTGCCAATTAACAGCAGGGTGCGCTCATCGGCCTGATAGTGAATGAAGTCCGCTCGGCCTTTTACCCAGGTCTGCTCGACAGCGTCAAAACGTTTAAACCGGGCTTGCTGGCCGGTGACTTTGATCGATTGTACGCTGCGTTCAGGGTGCTGGATGGTAATGCGGTCGCCATTCAAGGTCAGAGAGCCTTGAATTACTTCAACACGGCCTGTATAGACACTCAATCCGGTTTGATCTTGAATATCAAGAGAGTCGGCAGAGATGTGTACCGGTTGTTCCTCATCAGGCGTGGTTGTATCCGCTAAGGCTTCGGCAAAAGCGGGCCATGCCGTGAGGCTGAATAGCACAGAGATAAAAAGAGCGGTTAACCTGGTGTTGTGCATGTTTGTGTCTCGTTACTTTTGGCTGTCTTGTGGCTGGTAGTCCGTTTGCACATCTGACAGCAGTTGGTAGTGCCTGTTCTGAATATCGGCTTTCAGGCCTGTTCCAGTGGTTGTGGCGTTAGGCTGAGTGATCTCAACCCGCTGATCACTGGTAAGCACCTGTGTCTCTGAATTATAAGTGATGTACTCGGTTTTTAAGGTTTTATTTTGATCTGCCTGACTCAGCTGTTGGATCGGTTGGTCGAACTGGGTTAAAACAACTTTACCACTGAGTTCAAGTTCATTGTCGTTGATAGAGTGCCCATTTTCACTGCGAATAAAAAGGGTCTGCTCGGCTTGAATCATAGTGACACGGGGTTCGGTGAAGTCGCTGCTTTTAGCGGCATCATCGTAAAACAGGGTGTCTGCCTGAATGGTGGAACCGGGTTGATTGCTGACCTTGTCAAATTGCCAGGTGGTGCTGTTGAATAGTTGCCAGCTGTAGCCGGACTCTTCTAAGGTGCTGGAGGCGGGAGGAGCTTTTTTAGCGGTCTGTTGGAAAACAAACCACAGGGCGAATACAGAGAGGATGAGTGTAAACAAGGTAAAGCGGATGTTTAGCATGCGGTCCTCTCTGAGTCTTTTAATAGATCAAAGTTTGATTTTACTCGTTTTACAGCTCTTTTCGAAGATAAAAATCCATGTGCTGTTGCCAACTGCCTTGTGACTTCATTAACAGTTCACACATTTCACGCACGCAGCCACGTCCACCAATAAACTCAGAGACGTAGTCAACACGTGGTTTGACTTCAATATCACCATCTGCTGGCGTGGCGGACAGTCCGACACGTGTTAAGATCGGCAGATCTAAGATATCATCGCCGATGTAAGCGATCTGTTCCAAATCCAGACTTAACTCTTCAACCAGCTTAATAAAGGTCGGCAGTTTGTCCGGTACACCCTGGTGTACATGTTTGACCTTGAGGTCACGCATGCGGTTTGCAACCAGTGTTGACTTGCGGCCAGTGATAATACCGATATCGATTCCAGATTTTTGCAGCATGACCATGCCGTGGCCATCACGGGTGTAGAATGTTTTGGTTTCAACACCATCGTCACTGTAGTGCAGCAGGTTGTTGGTCATGACGCCGTCAACGTCGAGTAACAGCAGTTTGATCTTTTTAGCTTTGGCGATGATTTCTGGTGAAAATTCCATGTCTGTTAAGCCTTGTTAGTGGTCGGTAATAGCAAAAATGAACTTGTTATGCGCCGGTAGAGCGGAAATATAACGTCACTAAATATGCCACAAAGCCGAAGGTAAGTAAAAGCCCTTTTGAGGTGCTGATAACGGCATCGCCTTTTCTAGAGATCGCCAGCAGCAACATGGCCAGAGTAAAGCCAAGCATGACGATCATATCCACCGACAGGACTTCAGGTGTTAATACCGATGGCGCCAGAATCGCCGGTACCGCCAGTACGGCCAGGATATTAAACAGGTTGGAGCCGACGATATTACCGATCATTAGATCGGCCTCGTTTTTGCGTGCTGCGGCAATGGCGGCTGCCAGTTCAGGTAGACTGGTTCCAATGGCGATAATGGTCAGACCGATAACCACTTCAGGTACTTCAAAGAAGGTGGCGATCTCTACCGCACCCCATACCATCATTTTGGCGCTGACCATCAGCACGATCAGGCCACCCAGCAGCATGATCAGCGCTTTGTTCATGGTGTGCTCAGCCAGGCTCTCTACCGCTTCATTGGTCTCTTCAGCAAGCGGATCTTTTGGATCAACCGATTTGTTGACCTTGATCATCCATAGCATCACCAATACCAGTGTTACCGCCAGGATCAGACCGTCTATCAGACCGAGTTCACCATCAATCATTAATAGGTAGGCACCGATGGAGATGGCCATCAATACTGGAAGTTCACGTCGTATTAAGGTGGATTTTACGACAATGGGAGCGATCAGGGCGGTGACACCCAGTACCAGACCGATATTAGCGATATTGGAACCGATGGCATTACCGATGGCGAGCCCCGGACTGTTGTCAATCGAAGCTAAGCTGGCGACTACGATCTCCGGCATGGAGGTACCAAAACCGAGAACGACCACACCGATAATCAATGGGGAGATCGAAAGGTGTATCGCCGTGCTGGCCGCTCCGTCAATGAAAATGTCTGAACTCCAAACCAGTAGCGCTAAGCCGATTATTAGGATTAGGGTGGGAAGAAGTAGGGTGGTAGTCATAGCCATTGTCTTTTTGAATCACTTAAGTTAGTGGGGCATTATAACTAATGTGATGGAATGATATAAAATTAATTTATGCAGGAGGGGCTACGAAACGGAGTTTGATGAAGTAAACTGGGCAAATTATTGTGTAGAAGATAATGAATTGGAGCGCTGTTTGAATAATTTACAGATCGGTACGCTGGGTTGGTTGCACTCGGATTGGGTTGGTGGCTTCTATCCTGATGATATGCCACAGGAGTGGCAGCTCGATTACTACAGCAATGCCTTTAGAGTGGTGTTAGTGCCTGAAAATCAGTGGCTCAGTTGGTCAGATGAAGATCTGGAGGAGTGTGTTGATGGCGTGGAAGGGGAGTTTGGCTACTATCTTAAGGTCGAGCAGCAGATTACCGAAGACAAGGCGCAGCAGTTGCAGGCTGTTCAGCAGGGTTTAGGCTCGCTGTTAAAAGGGGTGGTGGTGTTTTCAGAGACGGAGATTCCTGAGGCCATGATTCACGGACAGCCGGTGACGCTGGTTTCCACAAGTTTGCGTCTGCCCGGCTGGAGTTATCAGACTGAGGCGTTTACCTTATCGGGGAATCCGCTTGGTTTCTGCGCTCAACTGCAGGAAGACGGTAAATGGCAGGCCGCGCTGCTAAAAGATTTTATGCACTCTCTGCCGGATAATATCAGCGGCGCAGCCTTTTTTATTGGTGGGGATTCAATTAATATGACCCAGGTTGCGAATCTAAAAGTCGTCGGTGAGTTTTTAGGTTATTAATAAGTAATAAAATAGGGCCTTATCAGATCATTTTTGTCGCCTTGAGTTTTAAAATGATCAGGCCTGGTTATAATTGACCGCTTTTAAAACCAGCAAACACTGTTTCCATCAGAATGAATGATATGAACCAATCTGACACCCTAATAGAAATACAGAATTTGAGCTTTTCACGTGGATCGCGAACCATTTTTGATGATCTGAGTTTGTCGATTCCAAAAGGCAAGGTTACCGCGATTATGGGGCCAAGCGGTACCGGAAAAACCACGCTGTTAAAACTGATTGCCGGACAGCTGAAGCCCGAGCAGGGCACTATTCAGGTTGAAGGGCAGAATGTTCATAAGTTGAAACGCTCTAAGCTGTATGAGTTACGTCAAAAGATGGGCATGCTGTTTCAAAGTGGTGCTCTGCTAACCGACTTGAATGTGTTTGATAATGTGGCTTTTCCGCTCAGAGAGCATACCCGCTTGCCGGAGTCGGTGATAGAGCCTTTGGTATTGATGAAGCTGCAGGCAGTCGGGCTGATGGGCGCACGTGATTTGAAGCCGGCGGAGCTGTCCGGCGGGATGTCTCGCCGAGTGGCTTTGGCGCGGGGCATCGCCCTGGATCCGGAAATGATTTTTTATGATGAGCCGTTTGTCGGGCAGGATCCGATTACCATGGGCGTGCTGGTGAAACTGATTCGCAAGCTGAACGACAGTTTGGGTCTGACCAGCGTGGTAGTCTCGCACGATGTGAATGAGGTGCTCTCTATTGCCGATTATGTCTGTGTGTTGTCTGAGGGTAAAATTATTGCGCAGGGCACCACGCAGGAGCTGTTAGAGAGTGACTGTGATTATGTGAACCAGTTTATCAATGGTTTGCCTGATGGCCCGGTGCCATTCCACTACTCGGATGAGTCTTATGACCACGTTATGCGTAAGGAGAGTCTTTAATGGCTATATTACAGACGCTATTGATGCGCCTTGGTGATCTGGGCGCTCGCGTGTTTGCACTGCTGTCCGGCTTAGGGCGCATGGCTTTTTTTGTGGCCTCTTTACTACCGGCGCTGCCTTACTCTTTTATTCGTTTAGAGCTGCTGGTAAAGCAGGTTTATGTTGCTGGTGTGTTGTCGCTGCCAATTATTCTGACCGCCGGTCTGTTTGTCGGTATGGTGTTGACTCTGCAGGGTTATAATGTGCTGGTTGACTATAACTCGGAAGAGGCGGTAGGTACCATGACCGCGCTGTCGCTGCTGCGAGAGCTGGGGCCGGTGGTGGCCGCGCTGTTGTTTGCCGGTCGCGCCGGTTCGGCTCTGACGGCGGAGATCGGTTTGATGCGCTCTACCGAGCAACTCTCTGCGTTGGAGATGATGGCGGTTGATCCGTTAAAGTATATTTTTGCCCCGCGTTTCAGTGCGGCTTTTATCACGCTGCCGATGTTGTCCCTGCTGTTTATCGCTATGGGAGTGTTGGGAGGCTATCTGGTTGCGGTCGGCTGGTTAGGTGTGGATGAAGGCTCTTTCTGGTCTCAGATGCAGGACTCGGTCGACTGGCAGGAAGATGTGATGAATGGAATCATCAAGTCGATCGCCTTTGCGGCCTTGGTTGCCACGATTGCGCTGTTCCAGGGGTATGATGCGATGCCGACTTCAGAAGGTGTCAGCAACGCCACCACTCGAACAGTGGTACACTCCTCTTTAGGAGTATTAGGTTTAGACTTTATTTTGACAACCATGATGTTTAGTTAAGCAGCATTAAAGGGATATAGATGAAACGTCAGTTAAAAGTGGAAATTTGGGTAGGTGCATTTGTCTTGATGACACTGGTCTCACTGGCTGTGATCGCCTTGCAGGTCAGTAATTTTAACAGCTGGAAAGAGAAGTCAAGCTATCAAGTGACCGCACTGTTCGACAATATTGGTGGGCTTAAGGTGCGTGCACCGGTTAAAATCAGTGGTGTGGTCGTCGGGCGTGTCACTGGGATTGAGGTTGACGCTCAAACTTACCAGGCGCGTGTGACCATGGATGTATTTTCAGAGTTTAGTGAACTGCCGATTGATACTTCGGGCTCTATTTTGACATCCGGCTTGCTGGGTGATCAGTATATCGGTCTGGAAGTCGGGGCTGAGGAAGAGGTGCTGCAGCATGGTGATCAGTTAGACCTTACGCAGTCGGCTCTGGTATTGGAAGAGTTAATTGGTCAGTTTCTAGTCAAATTTAGTGAAGGCGAGTAAACATGCAAGTGTCTCATTATAAATTTAAAATAATCAACCTGTTGGCACTGTGTGCCATGCTGCTGGGGGTGAGTGTGCATGCACAGGCGCACGCCATCCCACAGGATGATCCGGAAAAAATGATTACTGTTCTGTCGGAGACGTTGATTGATGAGCTGAATAAGCAGCGTGCCGAACTTGAGGGTAGTCCAGAGAAGATAAAAGCGTTTGCGCAGAGTTATGTGCTGCCATATGTGGATACGCCTAAAATGGCGCGTTATGTAATGGGGCGTTACTGGCGTACCACCAGTGCCGAGCAGAAAGAGGCGTTTCAACAGGAGTTCACCACCACGTTGATGCGTTCTTACTCGTCGAGCCTGTTAAAACTGGAGATTACTTCGGTGGTGGTCAAACCACAGATCACCGAGAAGCCGGGGCGGGTCACAGTGGCTTCTGAGGTGACGCAGGCTGATGGTAATAAAAGTACTGTTGTGTACCGAGCGTATCTGAATAAGAAAACCGGGTTATGGATGGTGTACGACGTCGCCGTTGAGGGTGTCAGTATGCTGTTAAACTACCGTAAAACCTATGGCTCTGAGTTTTCCAAGTTTGGTGTGGATGCGGTGATTGAGTCGATGAAAGAGAAGAACAAAAGTTTTAATGGTCAGGCTTAAAGGTCACAGGCAGTGAAGAGACAGAGTGTGAACATAGAGTGGATAGCATCTGGGGTGTTGAAACTACCTGCGGTGGTCAATGTGGAGACGGTGCCTGAGCTTCTTAAGTTGGTTGACAGGGCTAAGCAGCCGTTAACAACGGTGGACTTCTCCGATGTGGTACAGGCGGACAGTGTAGCCCTGGCGCTGCTGTTGAAGTGGCAAACTGCCAGTAAACAGCCCATTCAGGTTCAGCATCTGCCTGAAGATCTGCAAACGCTGGTACATCTATATGATTTGGAGAGTGTGTTACAGGTTTAATAGGTTGCTACGCTTTTAATTCCCCCTCTTTGACCTTTCGTCTCGTTAAAGGTTTATTACATTAATAATTAAATTTTTACCTCGCTATCGAGGTATTTTTGCTTTAAGCGGTTCGCTTTTTTATTACACAAGGATTGGCTGATGACAGCAGCGGTTAAGTTTGATCAGGTGGTTAAACGTTATGATGAGTTTGAAGCTCTGAAAGGCATCTCTTTTGAGGTGGAACAGGGCGCTTTCTTTGGACTGCTTGGGCCCAATGGTGCGGGAAAATCGACGCTGATTAATGCCATGTCCGGTTTGGTGACACCAAGCTCCGGCTCGATTCAGGTGCAGGGCTTTGATGTGATTGAGGATTATCGTCAGACGCGTCGCCGACTCGGTTTGGTACCACAGGAGCTGATTGCCGATCCATTCTTCTCGATACGTGAACTGCTACAGATGCAATCAGGTTATTACGGGCTGAAAGGGCCGCAGCAGCAGAAGTGGATTGATGAGCTGTTGGAGCGTCTGGCCTTAACGGATAAAGCAAATGCCATCACCAATCAACTGTCGGGCGGTATGAAACGCCGTGTACTGATCGCCATGGCATTGGTGCATAAACCGCAAGTGCTGGTGCTGGATGAGCCGACCGCGGGGGTCGATGTCGATCTGCGTCATACCTTGTGGGAGTTTACCAAGGAGTTGCATCAAAAGGGGCATACCATTATTTTGACCACGCACTATCTGGAGGAGGCGGAAGCTCTATGTGAACAGGTGGCGATTATGCAGTTGGGCGAAGTCAAGGCGCTGGATAACACCGCCGACCTGTTGGCGACCCACCCATTCCGCTATATTCGCGTCTCGCTCGAAGAGCAGAATGCGATATTAAGCCCGGAGTTGTCATCGCGTCTGGTGGAGTCGGATGCCTCCGGCCACCTGTTTAAGATGGAGAACGAGCTGAGCATGTCAGCGATGCTGGGTATGATTCACCAGAGTGGCCTGCATGTAAAAGATATTCGCAGCCGCGATGCCACTCTGGAAGAGGTGTTTATGGACTTAACAGGGGCGCAGTCATGAGGCAGTTCAATTTTGCGGGCTGTTGGGCCCTGTTTATTAAAGAGGTTAAGCGCTTCTATTCGGTGGTGGTGCAGACTGTATTTGCGCCGGTAGTGTCTACACTGCTGTATCTGTTGGTATTTGGGCATGTGATTGATACTCAATTGGAGACCTTTTCTGGATTGAATTACAGTCAATTTCTGATTCCTGGTCTGGTGATGATGGCGATTCTACAAAATGCCTTTGCCAATACCTCATCCAGTCTGATTCAGTCGAAAATGCACGGTAACTTGACCTTTGTTTTATTGAGCCCGATCTCTCCGCTGGAATTTTATATCGCTTTTATTGCCGCTTCGGTAGTGCGTGGTTTGGCTGTCGGTGTTGGGATCTTGATTATCGGCATGCTCGGCTTTGATCTGACGATTCAGTCCGGTCTGTGGGTGTTGCTGTTTGCGATCTTAAGTGCGGCGATGATGGGCGGTTTAGGGATGCTGGCCGGTATTCTGTCTGATAAATACGATCAGCTGGCTGCTTTTCAGAATTTCATTATTATGCCGTTGACCTTTTTGAGCGGGGTGTTTTATTCGATTCATGCTTTGCCTGAGTTCTGGCAAACGGCTTCGCACTTTAATCCGTTTTTCTATATGGTGGATGGGTTTCGTTATGGGTTTTTTCAGCAATCTGACGTATCAATTTATATGAGTTTGCTGGTTACAACCCTGTTCTTAATTCTGATCACTGCGATAAATCTGATTTTATTGAATAAAGGCGTTAAAATACGCAAGTAAAATTTTTTGGAAAAGAAAATATGTCACCTGAAAAGATTAAAGAGATGATTCAAAACGCAATTCCTGACAGCCAAGTAGAGATGTCAGGAGCCGACTGTAACTTTGCTGTCACTGTGACCAGCTCAAGTTTTGAAGGTAAGAGTCCTTTGCAGAAACATCGTATGGTGAATGATATTTTTAAAGCCGAATTTGAGAGTGGTGAGCTGCACGCACTGTCAATTAAAACAAAAAATGCCTAGACGCTTGAAATTGGATAACTAAAAACGCATGGATAAACTTGTTATAGATAATCTGGGGCACCTTCATGGAGAAGTAGAGGTTTCAGGTTCAAAAAATGCCGCTTTACCAATTTTAATGGCGTGTCTGCTGGCGGAAACACCAGTGACCTTGTCTAATGTACCGCATCTGAAAGATGTGACCACCTCCATCCAGCTATTGGCTTCGATGGGGGTGGATATTATGTTTGATGAGCATCTGAATATTGAAATTGATGCATCAGACGTAATTGTCAAAGAGGCAGCCTACGAACTGGTTAAGACCATGCGTGCCTCCATTCTGGTGTTAGGCCCGTTGCTGGCGCGTTTTGGCGAGGCGAAAGTCTCTCTGCCTGGCGGTTGTGCCATTGGTTCGCGTCCGGTTAATCTGCATATTGAAGGGATGCAGAAGATGGGCGCACAGGTTGACGTTGAGCAGGGTTACATTGTGGCTAAAGCCGGTCGTTTAAAAGGTGCGGATATCACCATGGAACCGGTGACGGTCACCGGTACCGAGAACCTGTTGATGGCTGCGGTACTGGCTGAGGGTACCAGCTACCTGAGAAACGCAGCGCGTGAGCCGGAAGTGGTTGATCTGGCTGAGTTTCTGAATGCGATGGGCGCAAAGATCAGCGGTATTGGCACCGATACCCTGGTGGTTGAAGGTGTTGAATCGCTAAAAGGCGTGCCTTATGAAGTGATTCCGGATCGAATTGAGGCGGGAACCTATCTGGCGGCAGCGGTGGTGACACACAGCAAAATTACTGTGACCCGTGCCAACCCGGAACATCTGGGCGCGGTACTGGAGAAGTTCGCCGAGGCGGGGGCTT
>CAZNML010000004.1:0-21312 GCA_964574275.1 uncultured Thiosulfatimonas sp.
GGTGTCTCTTCCGCACCGGCCTCTTCCGCCGTTGCTTCTGCCGGAGTCTCTTCAGCCGGAGTTTCTGCTGCCGGTTCGTTGTTGGCTAGAGTGGTGATCTCTTGTGCAGGGGCTGTGGCTGTGCGTAAGGCTTCATCTTGTGCAAATTCATTGACCTGTTCTGTTGACTGGGTTTCAAACTCAGCCGTGACTTCGCCTTCGCTACCACTCTCGATGGCAAACTTAGCTTCGGCTAAGGCAGATGAAGGCCCAGCACTATCACCCGCTGCGGTCTCTTCCAGCTCTTCAAACAGACCCTGTTCAACCATCTGCTGCAAAGTCTCAACATCGATCGCTGCTTCATCAGCCAGGGACTCTTCAGACAGCATGCCTGGCACGACGGATTCATCAATAAAGACACGGCTGCCCTTGGAAACGGAGAGAACCGGCTGCCCAGTTTGTGAATCAAGCAGCTGAACCGAGCTGTTCGGGTTGGTAATGACGGTGTCTGATAAGGCGACCTGATCACCCGCCATAAGGGGTTTCAGATTACCTTGCGCATCTTTTAATGTGACTTCACCATCAATATTTTCGGCTTTTCCAACGAATAAAGGAGCTTGATCCATGTTCTGTACCTGTTTCCAAAAGTGGTATTTATTAGAATTACAGCAATATTAGCCTATTTTTTGTAGATATGTATTGTACGAAAGTACATTTTTATCAAATCGTGCCTGGCTCGGAGTGAAAGGGCTGCCTTTATCGCTGAATCAGTATGTTTGATTATTCAATACGTCTGGCTAGGTCTAGAATGCCTGCTAGCTTTATCAAACTAGGTTATTTATGTTTATTCGACGACTGTTCTCTGTGGCACTGCTGTCTCTTTTTTCCAGCTGTTTATCGGCTAAAACCATCTCCATTACCGTGCATCCGGTTGTTGAAAAACAGGTGGAGCAGCGTATTGAAACCGTAGGTACGGTGGAGAGTTTGCAGTCTCCCGTGGTGGCGGCGGAGCTCACCGCCAAGGTGGTGGATATTCAGGTCAGAATCGGCGATAAGGTCACGCCACAAACCCTATTGGCAACACTGGATTCGTCGAGTTATGAGTTGCAGTTGGCGGAGGCTCAGGCTGAGCTGCGTCGATTGGATGCCATGCTTAAGCTGCAAAGTCGACAGGTGAAACGTTATATGGCGCTGTTAAACAAGAAGGGTATCGACAAAGCAACCTATGACAAGTCGGTGTCGGAGAAGGCGGCGGTGGTCTCTGAATATGAGTATGCTCAGGCTAAAGTCAGTGCGGCACAACTGCGTGTGCAACAGGCTCAGATCTATAGCCCGATTGACGGGGTGGTGGATGAACGTATGGTGTCGATCGGCAGTTATGTGGTTCCCGGCAAGCCGCTGTTTAGAGTGGTGGGAGTGGAGCAGTTGCGCGCTCGACTGCCGTTTTCGGAGCAGCGTTATGCCGATATTAAAGCGGGTCAAACCGTGTATTTGACCTCGGCGGTCAGCTCTGGAGCGCCGATTAAAGCCACGATCGATTATCTGCGACCTCAAATTGAGGCGCAGAGCCGTGCCATTGAGGTGTTTGTGAATTTTGAAAATGAACAGGCCTGGTTGCCGGGCGCGAGTGTCAATGCGGAGTTGGTGGTGCAGCGGCAACCGCAGGCGCTGGTGGTTCCGGTGCAGTCGGTGGTGGAACGTCCAGCTGGGCAGGTGGTCTATGTGGTGCATGAGCAGGACAATCAAAGCCGAATTGAGGAGCGCCCCATTTCAACAGGCCTGGTGAGTGCAAAGGGAGTGCAGGTTTTAAGCGGTTTGCAAGCGGGTGAATTTGTCGCGGTGGATGGTGCGCGCTTTCTGTCAGCGGGTGCCGATGTTGAGGTTCAACGATGAACCTGGTGAAGCTGTCACTGAAACGCCCGGTTTTTGCCTGGATGATGAGTCTGTTAATTGTGGTGTTTGGCTGGATGAGTTTTGAACGCATCGGTCTGGATCGTTACCCGTCGGTTGAGTTCCCGATGGTGGCAGTCACCACAGTGATGCAGGGAGCAAACCCTGAGATTATTGATGCCAGTGTGACCCGGGTGATTGAGGCGCAGGTGAATGCCATTCCCGGTGTGGAGCACATTCAGTCAAAGTCCTCTCCGGGTGTCTCTCAAGTCTATCTGACCTTTCGCTTAGAGAAAGACATTGATGTCGCTTTTAATGAGGTGCAGGCCAAAGTCAACCAGGTACTGAATCAGCTGCCGAATGATATTAAAACCCCGCAGGTGGCCAAGGTGGAAGCCGGCGGTGCCCCGGTGATCTGGTTGGCTCTGGAGGGCAACCGCACGCTGCAGCAGCTGAATGAGATTGCACGTAATCAGATCAGACGTCACTTAGAGAATATTGACGGTGTCGGCCAGGTGGTACTGGGCGGTGAACAGCAACGCACCATTCGGATCGATCTGGATATCGACCGCCTGAACGCTTACGGCCTGAGTGTGTTAGAGGTGATGGCGGCGGTTGAGCGTGAACACTTTCAACTGCCGGGCGGTTTTTTAACGCATGGTGAGCAGGAGTATCTGATTAAACTGGATGCTGAATTTCATCAGATTGAGGTCTTGAAAACCCTGCCGATTGCCAAACGTGGCAATAAGGTGGTGCAGCTACAAGATGTGGCACGGGTGGTTGATGGTTTGGCAGATCAGCGCAAGTTGGCGCGTTTTCAAGGCAGATCGACGGTTGGGATCGGTTTAATCAAGGTCTCTGGCAGCAATACGGTAGATATTGTTGAGCAGGCCAAACTGCGTTTGCAGCGTGATATTTTGCCCAATTTAGAGCCGGGGGTGCAGCTGCGTGTTGCCAGTGATGACGCCGATTTTATTCAGCAGATTTTAGTGTCGATGAAAGAGCATTTGTGGCTTGGTACCATTTTAACCGCTATTGTCATGTGGCTGTTTTTGAAAAACATTCGTGCGACCGCGATTATCTCTGTCTCCATTCCGGTGTCTCTGCTGGGGGCGGTCGCGGTGATGTACTTCTCCGGTTTTACCTTTAATACCATGACCCTGTTGGCGCTGCTGCTGTTAATCGGTATTGTGGTGGATGATGCCATTGTGGTGCTGGAAAACATCCATCGCATGGCTGAAAAGGAGGGCATGACGATGCAGGAGGCCGCTCTGAAAGGAACGCAGCAGGTTCAGTTTGCGGTGATTGCCGCCTCCTTGACGCTGGTATCTATTTTTATTGCCGTGGTGTTTATGGAGGGTATTATTGGCCGCTTCTTTAAGGAGTTCGGGGTGGTGGTCACCATCGGTATTCTGGTCTCCTTATGGGTCTCTTTGACGTTAATTCCGGTTTTAAGCGCGCGTTATCTGCAAGTGGAAAACAGAGCGCATAAGCCGGTTTCAAAACTGGAAAAGGCGTTTAATTCGCTGGAGAAAAATTACCAGGCCTGGTTAGAAAAAGCGCTGCATAATCGCAGAAAAACACTGCTGTGGGTGCTGGCGCTGGTGGTGCCGAGTTTTTTATTGGTGGGGCAGCTTGGTTCGAGCTTTATGCCTAAACAGGATCAGGGGCAGTTTATCGTCAATTTTAAAACCCCTTTGGGCTCCAGTCTGGTTTATACCGAAAAACGACTGGCCGAGATTGAAGCGGTTTTACAGCAGACCGAGGGAGTGGAAGCGGTGTTCTCCACCATCGGTAGCGGTGACGCGGGGCAGGTTAATCAGGGACGGATTGTGGTGCGTCTGCAGGCGATTGAGCAGCGCGAGCAGCATATGAGTGAGATGATGCAGCAGCTCTCGGTTGAATTGAATCGTCTGGCCGGTGTGCAGGCGTTTGTGTCGCCGCAGCCGATGATGAGTGGACAGCGCGGCGAACCGTTCCGTTTTGTCATTCAAGGACCGGATTTGCAGCAGGTTGCCGCTTATAGTGAGCAACTGTTGAAACGTCTGCAGCACTACCCGGAATTGGGTGAGCTGGATCTGGATCTGCAGATGGCTTTACCGCAGGTCAACTTTGAAGTGGATCGTCAGAAAGCCAGTCTATTGGGGCTGAACTCGGAGTCGGTGGCCCAGGCGATCAATGTTCTGGCCGGTGGCGTTAACTTAGCCAAGTTCAGTGGAGATAATCAGACGGGAGCGCGCTATGACGTGCGTCTGCAAGCGCTGCAAGGGCAGTTGACCCAGGTCAAAGACCTGTCGAAGATCTTTATTAAATCCAGTACCGGGCAGTTGGTGTCACTGGACACGGTGGCGAAGATGGTGAAGCAGCCGGCCCCGGCGGTGGTGCCGCGTTATGATTTGGACTACGCCAGTATGTTTTTCAGTACACCGACGGTCAGTTTAAGCAGCGCGATGCAGATTCTACAGCGTGAGGCGGACGGCCTGCTGCCAGCTGGTTACACCATTAAGATGACCGGACAGGCGGAGGAGTTAAACAAGACCTCACACTATATGCTGCTGGGTCTGCTGTTGTCTCTGCTATTGGTGTATATGGTATTGGCGAGTCAGTTTAATGCCTTTGTGCAGCCATTGATTATTATGCTGGCGCAGCCGCTGGCGATAGCCGGTGGGCTGTTGGCGCTGTGGTTAACCGGCTTGTCGCTGAATATCTTTTCCATGATCGGGCTGGTGTTGTTAATGGGCTTGGTCGCCAAAAATGCCATTCTGCTGGTGGACTTGACCAATCAATTGGTGGAGCAGGGTAAGGATGTCACTACGGCTTTAAAGCAGGCCTGCCCAATTCGTCTGCGCCCGGTATTGATGACCTCGCTGACGGTGATCTTTACTATGCTGCCGGCGGCGGTTGGATTGGGGGCAGGCAGTGATGCCAATGCGCCGCTGGCAGTGGCGGTGATTGGCGGTATGATCAGCTCCACTGTTTTGACCCTGATCGTGGTGCCGGTGGCCTACAGCTATCTGGCGGAGGTCAATCTAACAATGCCCGCTGTGCAGCGCCAAGGCTATCACCGACTGCAGCGTTGGGGTCGCTTAATGCAGGCTAAATTAAAGCGCAAACTAGTAAAATATCAACAGCGCTAAAGTGCTGCAATAGGGCGGCGTCCTAAGTTAGATTAAGCCGCTTTGCTTTTGCTGAAGCCGTTCATATAACGCGCCTTTTTATGTGCTTTGATCTTATGCAGGTCGAGCATAATCAGTGCGCCAATGGCGTTACAGAAGTCGGGGGCGACATTGAAGTCTATGAACTGGGTGCCCTTATCCTCCGACAGCTCCACATACTGTTTAAACAGCATCGGCAGCTTTTCACCCTGTGCCTCCAGCAGCGCATTGAGGCGTTTAAAGCTGACTTGATAGCAGCCACTGAACTCTTTGGCCGCCAACTGTTGAATCTCTGCTGACACCACAAAAGGGCATTTGGCATTGGCCAGCTCTTCATCCATGCCTAACTGCGTGTTGTAGAAGCTGACAATCAGTTCGCGTGCGCGCTGCGAGTAGCTGTTGCTAAGGCTGACGGAGCCAAACAGATAGCGGATTTGCGGGTTTTGTGCCAGATAGTTACCCATGCCGTACCACAGGTAGTCCAGAGCACGAGTGCCCCAGTATTTCGGCTGCACAAAGCAGCGCCCTAACTCCAGACTGTGTTCCAAATAGGGTTCAATGCCGGGTTTAAGTTCAAACATATGGTTGGCATAGAGACTGTCCCGACCGTACTTTTCAATCAACTTCTGGCACTCGCCTAAGCGGTAGCCGCCGACAATTTCCAGTTTGGCGTCATCCCACAGAATAAGGTGGCGATAGTGGCGGTCATATTGGTCCAGATCCCAGCAGGTGCCGGTGCCCTCACCGACCGCGCGAAAGGTCAGTTCGCGCACTCTGCCCAGCTCATGCATCAGCGAGGAGTCTGCGGTGTAGTCTACGATATAGAGATCCAAACCGGTCGGTGTGGTCAGCAGGTGCTGCTGGGTTTTGAGTTCTTCTCGAATTGACTGACGGCAAGCTGGGTGAGAGATGGTATCAACCGTTTGAAAAGGCAGCTTCTGCGGTTTTTTTCGGTTTAGCTGATAGACGCTCTGTTTTATTCTCTGCGCTAACTGCGGCAAGCTCAGGGTGCAGTTTTCAATCACTTGA
The DNA here is from genome assembly GCA_964574275.1 of uncultured Thiosulfatimonas sp. Classification (GTDB taxonomy): domain Bacteria; phylum Pseudomonadota; class Gammaproteobacteria; order Thiomicrospirales; family Thiomicrospiraceae; genus Thiomicrorhabdus. The sequence goes on from CAZNML010000004.1 coordinate 6,054, forward strand.
GAGGGAATCAGTTTGCCGGTTTTCAGGCCGATGGTGTGACCATTTTTATTGAACATCTCATTCACCAACAGCATGGTGCCCAGCGGTTTGTAGAGCATTGACAGCCCATAAAAAGCCGCCGAATTTTTTGCCTCGATATGTACCGGCAGAATCGGGCTGTGGGTCTTTTTAGCCAGTTTTAAAAAACCGGTCTTCCAGTCGGCGTCTTTAATGCCGTGACGTCCCAGGCGCGAGACCTCGCCGGCTGGAAAGATAATAATTGCCTGATCCTGCTCCAGTGCTTTGAGCATCGCTTTGAACTGGGTTTTATGCGAAGCGGTGGCCGACATATTGTTAATGGGAAAGAAGCATGAACTCAAGGGTTTAACCTGATACAAAAGCTCATTGGCCACCACTTTGACGTCTTTACGGATGCCGCGCACCATGTCGATCAGAGCCATGCCGTCTAGGGTGCCGATCGGGTGGTTGGCCACAATAATCACGCGCCCCTGGGCGGGAATATTGTTACGTGATGCGGAGCTGCTGTGATAGGAGAAATCAAAGTGCTCAAAGGCTTTATGAATAAAAGCGCCACCCTCTAAATGGGGGTGCTGGGCAATGAAGCGGTTAATTTCATCTTCGTGCGCAAAGTGCTTGATCAACTTTTTAGCCAAACGCCCTTTGACGGTTTGATCCAGTTGAGGAAATTTGCTCTGTAGTGTCGCTTCTATATCCAGCATCTATCGCCCCTTAAAGTGAGTCTTGTTCTCTGTGCATCCGTGCTGCGGTTTATTCAGTGTGTTGGCTACTATAGCGAAATAAGCAAAAAAGCCTAATTGAAGTTATTCAGCCAGCTATAAGCAGAAATTATTGTTTGGCATAAATAGCTTTGATTGAGAAGGGTGGGCAGAGAGGGGTTTAAGGCTAGGTGATTGATTTTAGAGAGAGTAAAAACAAACAGGCCTGGTGAGTTTTAAAATAACTCTACCAGGCCTGTTTAAATTGTTAATTCGATTTATTCGAAAAAACTTATTTCAGTTCAGAGATAATCGCCGCTTCAACATCCGCGATCTTCTGAGTACCGTCAACCTTAATGTACTTCAGAGTCTCATTGCTGTTCGCTTCTTCGGTGTAGTAGTTGACCAGCGGTGCAGTCTGCTCATGATAGACTTTTAAACGGTCCAGAACCACTTCACACTTATCGTCATCACGTTGAATTAACTCTTCACCAGTTTCATCATCCTTACCTTCTACTTTAGGCGGGTTGTAAACCGTGTGGTAGGTTCTGCCTGAAGGCAGGTGACAACGACGTCCAGACATACGCTGAACAATCTCTTCATCCGGTACATCAATTTCAACAATCGCATCAATCGCTACACCAGCGGCTTTCAGCGCGTCGGCTTGCGGAACCGTGCGAGGGAAACCGTCTAATAGAAAACCGTTTTCGCAGTCGCTCTCAGCGATGCGGTCTTTCACTAAACCAATGATGATTTCATCTGTAACCAGCTTACCGGCATCCATAAACTCTTTTGCCATTTTACCCATTGGCGTGCCCGCTTTGATCGCAGCACGCAGCATGTCACCGGTTGAGATTTGTGGAATATTGAACTGTTTGGTCAGGAACTGAGCCTGGGTACCTTTACCTGCACCTGGTGCGCCTAATAGAATGAATTTCATTGGAAAATCCTAAATTTTGAGGGTTTAAAACTGCGGCACATTATACCCGCTTTCCGGTTTTTGCAAAAGTTTTGCCAGGCCTGATGGTTTTTATGGAGTTTGATCAGTGCGCTTCTTGCAATAATTGCTGAATAATTCGTTCGGCCTGCTGTTGATAATGGCCACCAAATAGATTGAAGTGATTCAGGATATGGTAGAGGTTGTAGAGCGGTTTGCGCTTGCTATAACCGGCATCGAGCGGGAATGCGGCATTGTAACCATCATAAAAATGGCTGGAAAAGCCGCCAAACAGTTCGCTCATCGCCAGATCGGTTTCGCGGTCGCCATAGTAGGACGCTGGATCGTAAATCACCGCATCGCCCATATCGGTAAAAGCGCTGTTGCCGCCCCATAGATCGCCGTGCAGCAGTGAGGCTTCGGGTTGGTAGCTTTGGAACCAGAATGGGAGCTTGTCGATCAGTTGCATGCCTGAGTCGTACAGTGAGCGGCTGGCACCGCGCAGTTGCGCCAGCTCCAACTGGGGGCGCAGACGTTGTTCAGCATAGAAGCTGATCCAGTCTGAGTGCCAGCGGTTCTGTTGCAGGGTATGACCGATATAGTTGTCTTCAAACCAGCCAAAGGGCTGAGTGTTGTTGTTTGCAAGCGGGTTGGTTTGCTGGTGCATTAGAGCCAGGTCGCGGCCGCGTTGATAGTCGTCACCCTGTGAGCTTAGCTTGAGGTGTTGCATGACTAACCAGGCGTGATCATGATAAAGGCCAAAGCCTAACACCTTGGGGCATAGAATGGTGTTTGAGTCGGCAATGGCGTTTAAGTTGTGAGCTTCTGTTTCAAACAGCGGCAAACTGGCCGCCTGGTTTAGTTTGAGGAATAGATTGCCGCTTGAGGTGTTTAACTGATAGGCTTGGTGAATATCGCCGCCGGCGACGGCGTGTGCGCTGTCGATATGAATGGTCTGTTGCAGTGAGTTTGACAGAGTTTCAGCAAAATCAGACCAGTTCATAAAAAGGCTCCTAGGGCTCCGTTTCGTTGGCAGGGTAAACCCTTAATCAAATAGCTCTTCAGTCATTTTATGAATTTTGCTTTCAGTGACATCCGGAATTTCCGGTGCGCTGTTTTCATTAAAGACTTCAAAATAGGCGCCCGGTGTATCGGCCGGCACTGCATTCCCGCTCTGCAGGTTGATCGGTACATTTACCAAACCTTCCGGACGTGCAAAGGGTGCATTCGGGAAGGGTTTTAGGGCTTCGCGCATATAGTCGATCCAGATCGGCAAGGCAGCTCGTCCGCCCACTTCACGTCGTCCCAGGGTAGACGGCTTATCAAATCCGACCCAAACCGAGGTAGCGATATCCGGACTGAAACCGGAGAACCAGGCGTCTTTCTGATCATTGGTAGTACCGGTTTTTCCGGCAATATCATCGCGTTTTAACACCTTGGCCTTGCGTCCTGAGCCGTATTTGATGACGTCCTGCATCATCGAGGTGGCAATGTAAGCGGTTTGTGGACTGATGACTTGTGGCGCATTGTTTGGATCATCCTCCATGCACTGTACCTTACACGCCGTTTTCGGTTCGGCACGATAGATGACATCGCCACTGAAGTTGCGCACCTCTTTAATCAGGTAGGGAGTCACTTTGTAACCGCTATTGGCAAAGGTGGAGTAGGCCTGCACCATCTCCCACGGTGTGAACTGGGCACTTCCCAGCGACAAGGACAGATCGCGGTGCTTGTTCATCTCTTCCAGCGGGAAGCCGAAGCGCTGAGCGTAGTCGATGGTGTATTTAATACCAATCTGCTGCAGCAGACGGATGGAGACCAGGTTACGTGAGTAAGCCAGTGCCTTTCTGAGGCGGGTTGGGCCATAGAATTTACCCGAGTAGTTCTCCGGTCGCCAGACATCCTCCAGTGCGCGGTCATGGAATACCACCGGTGCGTCATTGATCACCGTTGCTGCGGTTAAGCCTTTGTCCAGACCCGCAGCATATAGGAATGGCTTGAAGTTGGAGCCGGGCTGACGTCTGGCCTGATTGACGCGGTTGAACTTGCTGCGGAAGTAGTCAAAACCGCCGACCAGCGCCAGGATTTGCCCGCTCTCCGGTTTCACTGAGATCAGCGCCGACTCAGTCTTTGGATCCTGTGCCAGTCGCCATGTGCCTGCCAGATCCTGTAGGTAGATAATGTCGCCCACCTGCAGAACATCTTGCGGCTTTTTCGGTTTAGGTCCCATCTTATTGACGTCAATGTATGGGCGCGCCCAACTCATATCTTCAAAAGGCAGGCTGATGCTTTGACCGTCCAGCATCAGCACTTGAGTAGTATTTTTATCAAAAGCGGTGACTACACCGGTTTTCAGATGGCCGAACTTTTTAACCTTATTCAGGGTTTTCATAACCTGTTCGCTATCGGTCATCTCCGTTGGCGTCAGGTGCTGAATTGGGCCGCGATAGCCATGACGGCGTTCATACTCTTGCAAACCATTGCGTACCGCCAGATTGGCGACGTTCTGAAGATTGCTGTCAATCGAGGTGACAATGGTCAGCCCCTGCTTTAACGCATCTTCACCAAAGTTCTCAATCGCAAAGCTACGCGCCATCTCTGCCACATAACCCGCTTCGATATCAATGCGTGCACCGACCAGTTTGGCGTGTACCTCAACCGCTTGCGCCGCTTCTAACTCTTCGCGTGTAATAAAGCCCTGTTCAAACATGCGACGCAGAACATAGTTACGGCGTAGCTTGGCGCGTTGCGGATTGGCGATTGGGTTATAGGCAGAAGGTGCTTTGGGTAGACCGGCAATCATGGCGTACTCGTCCAGAGAGAGTTGGTCGATCGGTTTGCCGTAATAGGTTTGCGAGGCGGCGGCCACCCCGTAAGAGCGGTGCCCTAAAAAGATTTTATTCAGGTAGAGCGCCAAAATCTCCTGTTTGCTCAACTCATTTTCAATCTTATAACTGAGAATGATCTCATTGAACTTACGCAGATAGGTCTTCTCTTTGGTTAAAAAGAAGTTGCGTGCCACCTGCATGGTAATGGTGGAGCCCCCCGACTTTTTACTACCGGTGGTGACCAGCTCAAAGACCGCGCGTCCCAAGCCCATATAGTCGACCCCGCCGTGCTCAAAAAAACTCTCGTCTTCGGAGGCGGTAATCGCCTGCGTCATGCGCTCAGGGATCTCGGTATAATCGAGCGGAATGCGCTTTTTGGTACCGATCTCACTGATAAGCTTGCCGTCCTCGGTGACAATTTTCAGTGGCACCTGGTAGGTGACATCTTTTAGCGAGGCGGCATCCGGCAGGGTAGGGTAGATGGTGAACACATAGATGACCAGTGCAATCAGCGGGGTGACAATCAGACTTAAAATAACCGACAACCACATCAGCCATTTCAGCTTAGAGGCTCTTTTTTTAGGCGCAGGGTTTTGATTTGTTGCAGGTGTTTGTGTCATATCAGTGTCTGGGCTTTAAACTGCGGCATCTGCCGGATGTATAAAAGAAATTCTATTATACGCATTTCATGCTGGAAATTAATAAATGCTTATTGAGGTAGGCTTGAGATAGAGAAATTGGCTGCCAGAAACGAAAAAACCCAGCCGAAGCTGGGTTTTTAAAACGCATAAGTTGTTCAGGCTTATGAGTTTTTGCTGTAACGACCAGTTTTGATGTCGCTCCACATTAGGTATAAGTTACCACCTAAAATGATGGCGATTGATGCTACAACACCGAATACACCAATTGCTACCTGTAAAGATTGAGGAAGAATATCCGCCCAGATTCCTAAAAGAATGACTAGTGGAACGACAACCGTTACAACGATAACACCTAGCATTTTCATTAAGTTATTCATAGTTTACGCCTCAGAAATATATTATTTGTTTTATAACACTGGCAACTATACTTTTGTTAATGTGTTTTTTCAAATAAAAAAGATTGATTGAAATCAAGTTACCTACTTATACATAAGGGATTAGCGATATTATTCGATATTCTGCACCTGTTCGCGCATCTGTTCAATCAGTACCTTAAGTTCCACACTGGTTTGAGAGGTGCGACTGTCAGCGGACTTTGAGCCTAAAGTATTGGCTTCTCGATTCAGCTCCTGCATTAAAAAGTCCAGGCGTCGGCCAATGGCTCCCTGTTGGCTTAAGACATGATTGACTTCGCTCAGGTGGGTCAGCAATCGATCCAGCTCCTCTTGCACATCCAGTTTTTGTGCCAGAATCGCCACCTCCTGGTGAAAGCGGCTCTGATCGGCCTCATCAATTAATAGGCCAATGCGCTGACGCAGTTTTTCGGTTTGTGCGGCAATGATCTGCGGCAGTAAACCCTGTGTCTGTTCGACAAGCTCTCTGATTTGTGCGCAGCGTGTTTGTAGAATGGCTTTCAAGGCTTCGCCTTCGCGCTCGCGATTGGCATTCAGCGCATCAATCGCTTGTTGCAGGCCGTTTAACAGTTCAGTCTGCTGTTGCTGCTGTTGGCTCTCATCTGCAGATTCGGCTTTTAATACCCCGGGCCACTTCAATACATCAAGCGGGTTAACCTGGGTGGCCTCCATTAAGCTCTGCTGCACTTCATTCACCGCTGCTACCAGTGGTTGCAATACCGCCTGGTCGATCTGCATGGCCTGATCGCTCTGGTTTTCATTCAGCTGCAGGCCGACCTCAATTTTGCCGCGCTGTAGCTGCTGTTTCAACTGTTCTCGAATCGTGCTTTCCAGATGACGCCAGGCTTCGGGTAACTTGGTATGCACCTCTAGAAAACGCTGGTTAACGGCGCGAATCTCCCAGCTGTAACTGCCCCATTCGGTGGCGTGTTGAATTCGGGCAAAAGCGGTCATGCTTTTCATGGTTGGGGCTCCGTCGTTGGCAGTAGATCGTTTATAATGTGCGCAATGGTTTTTATTTTACAAAATTAGCGCCCCGCTTGTTAAGGGGTGTTGTAAGGAGAGTTCTGTGAAACAGGTGGTATTGGCAAGCGGCAATGCGGGCAAGGTCAATGAGATTATGGCAATGTTGCAGCCGTTGGGGTGGAATGTCACGCCGCAGTCGGACTATTTTGACAGCGAAGCCGAAGAGACCGGTTTGACCTTTATTGAGAATGCGATCTTGAAAGCGCGTTACGCTTGTGCGCAAACCGGACTGCCGGCCATTGCCGATGACTCCGGACTTGAGGTCTCCGCTCTGCAAGGTCGTCCGGGAATCTACTCCTCACGTTATGCCGGAGACAGCGCCACTGATCAGGACAATGTTGCCAAGCTGTTGGCGGATATGGAGGAGGTGCCCGCCTGTATGCGTCAGGCCAGCTTCTATTGCGCCATGGTGTTTTGTCGTCATGCCGAAGACCCGACCCCATTGATCGCTTTAGGGCAGTGGCAGGGCGAGATCGCCTTTGCGCCGGCCGGCAGCGGCGGCTTTGGCTATGACCCGATCTTCTTTTTACCGGAGCTGGGACTGCACGCGGCCGAGCTGGATAGAGCGCAGAAAAACCGCATCAGTCACCGTGCTCAAGCGTTGCAGTCACTGGTTGGTCAAATGCAGGCTCTGTCTGCGTAATAGTTATTTTTAAAGAATTGAATATGAGCAGGCCTGCTGGCTGTTCATTTGAGAGTCGCCTGTGAATTTTACCCAACCCATTCCACTGAGTTTATATGTGCACTACCCATGGTGTGTGCAGAAGTGTCCCTATTGCGATTTTAACTCGCATACCCTGAAGCAGAACATTGACGAGGCGGCTTATATTGATGCGTTAATCAAGCAGCTGGAGCAGACCTTGCCGATGATTTGGGGGCGGCCGCTTAAATCGATCTTTTTTGGTGGCGGTACGCCAAGCCTGATCTCCGAAGCCGGATTACAGCGTTTTATGTCGCAGGCGCGGGCTTTGCTGGGTTTTGGCCCGGAAATAGAGATTACGCTGGAGGCCAATCCCGGCACGGTCGATTTTAAAAAGTTTGCCGGTTTTAGAGAGGCGGGCATTAACCGTCTGTCGATGGGGATACAGAGTTTCGATGATGAGAAACTGCGGGCACTGGGGCGTATTCACTCTTCGGCAGAGGCAAAACTGGCGATTGCCGCCGCTGTTGATGCTGGCTTTGATAACTATAATTTGGACCTGATGTTCGCCCTGCCGAAGCAGACACTACAGCAAGCGATTGCCGACGTGCAGCTGGCGCTTGAGTTTCAACCGCCGCATCTGTCGCACTATCAACTGACCCTAGAGCCGAATACCCCGTTCTATAAACAGCCACCGGTACTACCGGATGAGGATTTGGCGTGGGAGATGCAGCAGGCCTGTCAGCAAATTCTGGCGCAGGCCGGTTATCAGCACTATGAGGTCTCCGGTTATGCACAGCCGGGCCATCAGTGTCAGCACAATCTTAACTATTGGCAGTTTGGTGACTATATCGGTCTGGGTGCCGGGGCGCATGGCAAAATCACCTCACCGCCTGAGGGCAAGATCTGGCGCACACAGATGCCGGCTTCTCCCGGCGGTTATATTGCAGAGATGACGCGCCCTAATCCAGGCAGAACCACTCTGGTATCGCAGGACGATGCGGTGTTTGAGTTTATGTTAAATGCCTTGCGTCTGCAGGACGGCTTTGATCTGCAGCTGTTTGAGTTACGCACCGGATTGCCGCTGTCGATGATTGAGTCACGGTTGGCCGAAATGCAGCAGCATGGCTGGGTTGAGATGGATCACCAACGCCTGCAATTAACCGTCAAAGGCCAGCAGTACTTGAATGATGTGGTCGGCCTTTTTCTGTAGCACAATGGCCGCGCAGTTTTTTACAATCCGGCGTTAAAACCACTACAATATTGACTATGAAACTTGACTCTCTTCTTCAGCTTGATCCGCTCACGCAGCTGCCCAACCGCGCCGGCTGGATGCAGGCTACGCAGTTAGCTTTTTCACAAGCGCAACAGTCCTCATCTGCACAGACCAAAGCCATTTTTTTTATCGATCTGGATCGTTTTAAATGGGTGAATGATACTTTAGGCCATGAAGCGGGGGACCAGCTGTTGACTGAAGTCACCGCCCGTCTATTAGGGCAGGTTGATCTGCAAGCGAAGTCACCTGACCTGATTGGGCGTATTGGGGGGGATGAGTTTGTCGCTCTGATTCAATCACCGCACTCTGTGGCTCAGTTAGAGCAGGTTGCACAGAATATGATCGATGTGCTGTCAGAGAGCATTTCATTAAAAAGCGGTGAAGCGGACATTGGTGCCTCCATCGGTATCTCCCGTTTTCCACAGGACGGCACTCAGATTGATGACCTGTTAGCGCTGGCCGATTTGGCGATGTATCGCGCCAAGCACTCCGGCCGTAATCAATATGTGCTCTATAACCCTGAAATGACTCATCAAATTAAGCGTCGTCAAGGCTTGCAGAGTCAAATCCGTGATGCGTTGCGTAATGAGACTTTTCAACTGCGTTTTCGACCTGTTTATCAAACGCAGACGCAGCAGGGGGTCGCCCTGCATGCGCGATTGAGTGGCGGCGGCGAAGCGCTGCAACAGCTGGAGCCGGACGAGCTCTACGCCATCAGTGATGAATCCCAGCTTGGCGTCAAACTGGGGCAGTGGTTTATTAAAGCCTGCCTCGACTTTTTAGAAGAGATGAATGAGTACGGCTTCGATATTCCAATCATTATCGATGTCAGGCCTGGTCATTTTCAACAGCGTAATTTGGTCGATTGGCTGGAGGAGCAGCTGGAGATTCGTGAAATTGCGGCCGAGCAGCTGATTTTGGCAATGAATGAGCGCTGCTTGAACTCCAACCGCTTTGCGGTTCATCAGCAGTTACAGTTACTCAATAAATTGGGATGTGAATTGGCGGCACAGGACTTTGCCCGTGGACAGTGGTCGCTGCATCAGCTGCATGAATGGCCCATCAGCCAGCTGCATTTGAGCCCGTTTTTTGTCCAGAGTATGGTGCAGAATCGTTCCAGTGAAGCCCTGGCAGAAGCGGTGTTGAATTTAGGGCATATTTTGAATAAAAAGGTGGTCGCGTACGGCGTGAACTCGGCCGAACAGTACGCGTTTTTGAAAAGTTATCGCTGTGACTGGGTCATGGGGAATTTATTGGGTTCCAAGCTGGAGGCGGATGAAGTCGTGCATGAGATTTCCAGTCGCCTTAACCACTCTGCACAGCACTATGACGATAACCCGTTTGAGAGTGACCTGAATGATTAGGAGTCAATATTAATGAAACATTTAACCTTGCCAGCCTGGAAGTGGAGCAAGCGTCTCACCATGATCGGCGCGATTATTCCGCTGCTGATCCTGTTAGCGTTTATGGGGGCGATCTCGTTAATTGATTTTAATCAGTACAAACCGCAGCTGGAGCAAGAGGTGTCGGAACGCGCTGGCTATGAATTCAAAATTGAGGGGGCACTTGAGGTCTCCATCTTCCCGTTTTCATTCAGTGCCGGGGACGTGGCCTTAAAGAATTCGCCCCAGATCAAACAGCGTTTTGAATATGAGAATATGTTGGCCATTAAACAGGTCAGGGCAGAACTCTCTGTTTGGGAGCTGTTGGTGAATAAAAAACTGGAGATCACCAGCTTGGAGCTGATTGAGCCCAAGCTGTTTCTGTTGAAGGATGCCTATGGTCATAACTGGCAGCGTTTACCGAAGTTGACCCAGTTTAGTGAGCCGCTACTGCAGTCGTGGCAGAGGCAGAGTGCGGTGGCGTCTGCAGCAGATCTCGCCGCTTTCCAGCAGGCGTTACGTCCAGTGAATCAGCAAGCGGTGCAGACCGCTACCGCCCCGGAGAGCAGCCCGCAACAGAGCTGGCACTTTGACAATCTGATTATTAAACACGGGGCTTTTGAAATTGAGGATCGTCGTGCCAAGCACCAGGCCAGTGTCAGCAATTTGAACCTGTTGGCATTCGATATTACTCTGGGGCAGCCGTTCCATGTGCGCACCGATTTTGACTATCGCAATGCGATGACGACCCGCGACTACCACTTTGATCTGTCGGCCGATTTGGATATTAGCGGTGATTTTATGCAGTGGCAAGTCAGCGATTGGCAGGGCATCTCCAACATAAAGTTGCCGAGTGAGAGTAAAGTGCCGGAGATGCGTCTGGTAACGCAGGGTGCTCAGTTTTCACTGGATCTGATGAATGAGCAGATCGTGGTCAGCCGTTTACAGTTGAAAACGCTGGGTTCCACCATTGAGAGTTCGTTCTCTGGTCACTATGGTGGTACGCCCGTGCTGAATGGCTCAATGAGTGCCGCTGATGTTAATCCACGTCAATGGGCGCGCCATCTGGGGATTACCCTGCCTGGCTTTGAAGATAAAACTGCGTTGAGTGTCCTGAATGGTCAGTTTAACTGGTCGTTAGCGGAGTCAAAGTGGTCCTTCAACCAGTTGGATATTAATATTGACAGCACTCAGCTTGAGGGGGATATCTGGCATGAAGGTGAGGGGCAGGATACCCGTTATCTGTTTGACCTTAAGGTGAGTGATCTGAATCTCGATCGCTATCGCGCCACGACTGACGATGGCTTTTTGGCTGCCTTACAGAGTGAAAAGCAAGCTAAAAATGGTGAGCAAGCCGCGCCTGCAGCAACCAATAAACCCAGCAGGCCTGCTGATAAAACGTCAGCAGATACGACCTATCTGCCGTTAGCGGTGCCGGTCACGACCTTAAGATCCCTGAATGCTAATGGTCAGTTACAGCTGGCCCAGTTGACCTATAGTGGTATCACTTTAGAGCAGGTGGATATTGAGTTGCAGGCACAGCAGGGTCAGCTGCAACTGGCGCCGTTTGATGCGCAGCTCTATCAAGGCAAACTCAGCTCGAAATTGGAGATGGATGTCACTGGTGAAACACCGGCTTATAACTGGTATGGGCAGTTACAGCAGGTGGATCTGGGCTCAATATTGCAGGCTGGCTGGCAGCTTAAGCCGCTGGGCGGCCGTTTAAATACCCACTTTAAATTAGCCACATCAGGCAGTAACCAGCAGGTGCTGTTGCAGAACTTGTCGGGGGAGTTGACCGCCACTGCAGCCAGCGGCCACTTCTACGGCATGGATGTTGAAAAGCTGCTGCTTGGCAAGGCTTCGACAGCCACCGATAAAACCCCTTACCAGGCCTTGCAGATCAAAGGTAAGCTGAAAAACGGAATCTATCAAGCCACACAGTTTAGCGTAGATAGCCAACGTTTTTCCGGCAGTGGTTTTGGCAGTATTGATTTGAACCGAGCTGAAATTGACAGCACTTTGAAGTTACGGCTTACGGCACCGCCTGCAAATCTGAAACACCTGAAAGGCATGCTGATTCCAGTCGGTTATAAAGGGCCGTTAGAGGGGGCTCAGTGGTCGGTTAATTTAGAGTCGCTGCTGAAAGATCCGGGTAATCAGCAGAAATTGGTCAGTCAGCTGAAAGCGCTGCTGCAGTAGTTGTGTTATAGCTGGCCGCTTAAGCGTTAAGTTAAGCAGGCCTGGTGGTTTAACAGCAGTTTAAGCGTTTAGGCCTGAGCCACTTTTTCGAAAATCAGATCCCACACGCCGTGACCCAGTCGATGACCCCGCGCCTCGAATTTAGTTAAAGGGCGGTAATCCGGACGCGGGGTGAACTCCGTTCCAGTCTGTGTGTTGTTGAAGTCTGGTGCCGCGCTCATCACTTCCATCATGTGCTCAGAGTAGTCTTCCCAGTCGGTCGCCATATGAAAGTGTCCACCCAGTTTAAGGTGGCTGGCAATGGTTTTAGCAAACTCAGGTTGCACAATGCGGCGTTTATTGTGGCGTTTTTTATGCCAAGGATCCGGGAAGAACAGATAGACTGCCGTCAGGCTCTCTTTGGGAATGCACTTTTCCAGTACTTCAATGGCGTCATGGTTAAACACGCGGACATTGGTCAGCCCTTTCTCTTCAACCAGCTTTAACAGCGCGCCAACGCCAGGGCGGTGCACCTCAATACCAATGTAGTTCTGTTCAGGGTTGGCTTCGGCCATCTCCGCCAGGCTGGTGCCCATTCCAAAACCAATTTCAATAATAGTCGGTGCATTTTCCCGGCCAAAGAGCTGGTCTAAATCAAGCAGACCGTTCTCGACTTCCAAACCGAACTTTGGCCAGTTATTGTCCATAGCACGTTGTTGTGATTGAGACATGCGGCCTTGACGTAATACGAAACTTTTAATGCGGCGTTTGTTTTCGTCAATATTGTCTGTTGGGTTGGCGTTTTCAGTGGTCTGCTCTGTCATGGTGTTTTAAGTCTAAGTTGTTAAAAAGACCTTATCAAGATAGGGTCTTTAGGGTTGAAATTTCGGTATAGTATACCGTAACTTCCATTTCACTATAAGAGTGCCTTAGTCTTTAAAAAATGAACGATTTTTCGCACAATTTATTGCAGTGGTTTGATCTATACGGTCGTCACGACCTGCCGTGGCAGCAACAGCAGAGCTCTTATCGCGTCTGGGTATCGGAAATTATGCTGCAACAGACTCAGGTCAAAACCGTCATCCCCTATTATCAGCGTTTTATGCAGGCTTTTCCGAGTTTACAGGCTTTGGCTGAGGCGCAGCAGGATGAGGTGCTGGCAAACTGGTCAGGCCTGGGTTATTACGCTCGCGGTCGCAATCTGCATAAAGCGGCACAGATTATTCAGCAGGATTTCAGTGGTGAGTTTCCCAGCCGTTTTGAGGAAGTGGTGGCGCTGCCGGGTATCGGCCGTTCCACTGCAGGCGCGATTCTGTCGATGGCACAAAAGCAGCGTTTTCCGATTTTAGATGGCAATGTAAAGCGCGTCTTAAGCCGCTTTTTAGCGGTTGAGGGTTGGCCGGGCACGAAGAAGGTTGAAAACCGGTTGTGGCAGGAGGCGGAGCGCTTTACCCCGCAGCAGCGTTTTGATGATTACACGCAAGCCATTATGGATTTAGGCGCCACTTTATGTACCCGCTCTAAACCCGATTGCCCGCAGTGCCCATTACGTCAGGATTGTCAGGCCTACCAGCAAGGTCGGGTCGCTGAATTTCCATTTTCCAAACCTAAAAAAAGTAAACCGGTGAAGCAGGCCAAACTGTTGATGCTGCTTAATGAGCAGAACCAGATCTGGCTGGAGCAGCGCCCGCAGCAAGGCATCTGGGGTGGGTTATGGAGTCTGCCGCAGTTTGAGTCTCTGCCTGAGTTAACTCAGGCACTGAACCCCTCTGTTAAAACAGACTTGGGAAAAGATTTGAGTTTGGTAAAATGGAATCAATTTCGTCACACCTTTAGTCATTATCACCTGGATATTGAACCGATTAAACTGGTTCAAGAGGCGCCGGCTGAGTGGCAGGGGCAGTGGCACACATTTACACAGGCTCAGCAGCTTGGTTTACCGGCTCCGGTTAAGTCGCTGTTAAGTCAATTGGAGAAAGAACATGTCTAGAATGGTTAACTGCCCAAAGATGGGTGAGGAGTTGGAAGGATTGGATTTTCCGCCTTTTCCTGGTGAGTTAGGACAAAAAGTCTATGAAAACATCTCAAAAGAGGCGTGGAAACAGTGGTTAGCGCAGCAGACAATTCTGATCAATGAGTATCGTCTGTCGAGTTTAGACCCAAAAGCACGCAACTTTTTGCAGGAGGAGATGCAAAAGTTTCTCTTTAATGATGAAGATATTGATATGCCTGAAGAATTTAAAGCAATTTAAGGTGTAATATAAACCTTTATAGGGTATTGTTTTGAATAGGCAATTTAAATTTAACTAATCTATGTGAGTGAACTATGGCAGCCGAGTTAGTTGATGTATTTGTGGGTAGACAGCCAATTTTTGATAAGAATATGGAGCTGTTTGCTTATGAGCTGTTGTTTCGCAGTAATCAGAAAGATAATCATGCCGTCATTCTCGGCGGTGATAGTGCTTCAGCTAGAGTAATGATGGCGGCATTTGGTGATATCGGGTTAAATGATGTAGTGGGTGATAATAAGGCGTTTATCAACTTCACCGACGGTCTATTGAATCCCGAGTATCAAGCGTTCTTCCCTAGAAAACATATTGTGATAGAGGTGCTTGAAGACGTTAAAGTGACCCCGCAACTGATGCACTCTTTAAAGCTATTGCGTGACAAGGGCTTTACCATTGCGCTGGATGATTATGTATTCAATCCCGAGTTGGAGCCTCTGGAAGAGTTTGCCGACATTATTAAGGTCGATATCCTGGATGTCGGCTCTAAAGCACTGATTCAGCACTCGGCCAAACTAAAGGCGAAGGGCATCCGTCTGCTGGCTGAGAAAGTGGAAACTCAAAACCAGTTTGAGTTCTGTAAAAAACTGGGCTTTGATTATTTCCAGGGTTACTTTTTTGCCAAACCGAAGATTATTCAAGGAAAGCGTCTGCCAACCAATAAGATGGCGATATTAGAGCTGCTGGCCAGTGTTTATGATCCGGATATTGATATGCGCATACTGTCAGAGAACATCAGTAAGGATGTGGTGTTAAGTCAGAAACTACTTAAGTTTGCCTCGCAGTCTTTGGACGGTAAGTATGAAATTAACTCGATTCATGATGCGGTCATGCGTTTTGGTCTGGATCGTCTGAAAAGCTGGTCGAGTATGCTGGCCCTATCGGGCATTGACGATAAACCTGCTGAACTGTTTGCGACCTCTTTAACCCGTGC
>CAZNML010000004.1:21412-23728 GCA_964574275.1 uncultured Thiosulfatimonas sp.
CTCTATCTGCAGTCGATGCAGTTTGCCGAGACGGTGCTGGATATTTAAACGTCAGCCTTTCGATCAGACACAAAAAAAGCCCGCATCTGCGGGCTTTTTTATGCAAGCTTGGAAAAGCTTATCTGTGGTGTTATTTATGGTATTACTTGTGGTATTCCGGGCTGAAGTCAACCACTGCGTTGATGAAGGCATCAACGGTTTCAGGATCAATCCCAGGGTGGATACCGTGACCCAGGTTGAAGATATGTCCTGTTCCTTTACCATAGCTCTCTAGCACGGTTTTCACCTCTTGACGAACACGTTCTGGTGAAGCGTACAGTACGGTTGGGTCCATATTACCTTGTAGAGCAACGCGGTCACCTACTTGCGCACGTGCATCAGCCATATCCATAGTCCAGTCGATACCCAGGCAGTCTGCACCGGCATCGGCCATCTGTGGCAACCACTGTCCACCACCTTTGGTATATAGGATACATGGTACTTTACGACCATCTTTCTCTTTGATTAGGCCATCAACGATTTTAGCCATATAGTCCAAAGAAAAGGCTTTATAGTCGCGAGGTGTTAATAGTCCACCCCATGTATCAAAGATCTGTACCGCTTGTGCACCCGCTTCGATTTGAGCGTTCAGGTAAGCCGTTACCGAGTCCGCCAATACATCAAGGATTTGGTGCATCATTTTCGGCTCGTCAAACATCATGCCTTTGACTTTACCGAACTGCTTGCTTGAACCACCTTCAACCATATAAGTTGCTAAGGTCCATGGGCTGCCAGAGAAACCAATCAGTGGCACGCGACCATTCAGGTCTTTGCGGATTTCACTGACTGCATCCATAACGTAACCCAGATCAGAACCCATGTCTGGAACAAACAGGCGGTCAACGTCCGCTTGAGTTTTGATTGGCTTGTCGAAGATTGGCCCTTCACCGGTTTCAAAACGCAGACCCAGTCCCATTGCATCTGGAATAGTCAGGATATCTGAGAATAGGATAGCCGCATCTAACGGGTAACGCTCTAAAGGCTGTAGCGTCACTTCAGAAGCCAGCTCTTTGTTTTTACAAAGATCCATAAAAGAGCCCGCCTTAGCGCGAGTCGCACGGTACTCTGGCAGGTAACGACCCGCTTGACGCATCATCCATACTGGAGTGCGGTCTACAGGTTCTTTATTAAGTGCACGTAAAAAACGGTCGTTTTGAAGTTCTGCCATGGAAATTCCTTCGTTCGATTAGGGTGCGCGTCACCGCGTTTTACCCAAGCTATTCATAAATTTAGTCGGACTATTCTAACGGAAAGACGGGATCTTAGAAACCTTTAAAGCCAGCTGAGTGCTGACTTTTTAATGCGACCGATCAGAGTTGGTGATGTTGTTCGGCGTAGCTGATGCTGAGAAGTTGAAGCCAGGGGAGTTAAGAGCTTTTATTAAGCACGTTGGTTAAATTGATTGCATTGGGGTGATCAATCACCACAAACATGGCGCCTTTATAGAAAAAGGCAGTGCCGCGCACCTCGATCTCTTGGCCTTTTAGCGCTTTGAGCGCGCTAAAATCAAATTTATCCCAGTGTCGTTTGGGGATGCGGATACCGGTGGTATCCAGGTTGATAATGAAGTTGGTGGAGGACTGCTCAACCCGCTCTACTTTACCGCGGATAATGCGAAAACCGTCGTCGCTCTTGCGCAGGTCACTGCTGTTGACCAGCGGGAAGTGCAGCTCCGGATTTTTTTCAGCCAGATCCCAGAGCTGATATTGGTTGCTGCGTGCTCTCTGTTCCGCCTCAAAGTAGCACTGTTGATGCAGTGTATTATCTGATGTGGTGTAGGCTACGGCAAAACCGCTCTCAATCATCTTCTGCTGAATATTGGTACCGTCTTTAAGAAACAGGTGCGCCAGTTGACGATTGAATTTATCCACTTGAGTGGTGTCGTACTCAACCCCGACTCTCATATCATTGTTTGCCAGTAACTTATTGAGAAAGGTCTGTGACTCTTTGGTTAAGGGCTGGCCTGGGGTATTAAATTTTTGCGGGCGAGGAACCTGCGGAGCGTAGATGCCTACCAGCTTAAAGCGTGCACCCTGTATCAATACCGTATCACCGCTTTGCGCATAGGTCGCCTTAACCCAGGTCAGATCGCCCTGTGCGGCACAGTCATCCGCGTATGAGGAGGTGAGCGGGCTCAGAAGCGTGAAAAGTCCCAACAGGGGTAGCAGTTGCATTAGCGGTTTTGTTTTCATATTTGGAATTGTACAGCTTTTAGTGCGCTGTCAGCTCTTAATTTACTTAGTAAGAAATATAGCAAATTTAAGGCCAGAACAGAGG
>CAZNML010000004.1:23828-50881 GCA_964574275.1 uncultured Thiosulfatimonas sp.
CAGGCCTGTTCAATTTCTCAAGTTATCTTTATTAACGATTTTTTTGCAGCGGCAGCGGGCGTTGAAAAATTGCACAGCGAGGATTATCTGCCGTTATTAGTCTCCTCCTCTGAGCAGGCGCAACGCTCTTTGCCAAGTGGTCACCGTTTAGTGATTGGAGCCGGTACAGGTCTGGGCGTAGCGCCGGTCTTTTTCGATGGTCAGCACTACCATCCGCTGGCTTCAGAGGGTGGACACTTTGAGTTTGCACCTATTTCAGATACGCAACAATATTTATTGCAGTGGCTATGGCGTCGCTGGACACATGTCTCTTATGAGCGCTTATTATCAGGTCCGGGTTTAGAGACCTTATATCAATTCTTTCAACTGTTTGATTTGCCAAATAGTTTTACGATTGATAAGGGTGATAAAATAAGTAAAAATACTCTAACTGGTGGTGATTATCAAACAGGCCTGAATTTTGCTGAGGTTGAATCTCAGGCTGCTTCCAACCAGTACACTGCTGTACAGATCCATGAAGCAGCGGAGCGTGGCGAGCCTCAGGCGGTCAAAGCACTGACTGAGTTTGTGACCATCTACGGTGCCTTTGTTGGTGCAGCTGCACTGCTTTGGAATGCGCCCGGCGGTATTTTTCTGGCAGGGGGCATAGCCGAAAAAATTGTGCCGTGGATGCGCCAAGCCTATTTTGCAACGGCCTATGCGGAGAAAGGTCGCATGTCAAAGCTGACAGCATCTATGCCGGTCTATCTGATTACCGATCCCGATTTTGGGGTCAAAGGGGCGATGCATTGCGCCCTGATTCGAGAATAAGTGAGCTTATATAAGGACTCGGTTTTGGCCGGGGGGGTGGAGGATAAAGCTGAATGAAATACTATTGTGAGACCAAGTCGTCAACTGAGTTGACTCGGAAAACCTTAGCGCTGGTACTGGCCGGGGGAGAGGGCAGCCGCCTCAAAGATCTAACGCGTTGGCGTGCCAAGCCAGCAGTGCCTTTTGGCGGTAAATACCGCATTATCGATTTTGTTTTGTCGAACTGTGTAAACTCAGGGATTCGCAAAATCGGGGTGTTAACGCAGTATAAATCGCACTCTCTGATTCGTCATATTCAGCGTGCTTGGAGTTTTATGCGTTACGAGGTGGGTGAGTTTGTTGAAATCCTGCCGGCTCAGCAGCGTATCGATAAAGACTGGTATAAGGGCACCGCCGACGCTTTGTATCAGAACCTGGATATTATGCGTCGTCACACTCCGGAGTATGTATTGGTGTTAGGCGGCGATCATATCTACTCGATGGATTACAGCAAAATGCTGGTGGAGCATGCCGCTTCCGGTGCCGATGTCACTATCGGCTGTATTGAGGTTCCGCGCATGGAGGCCACCGGTTTTGGAGTGATGTCGGTGGATGAGAACCTGAATATCACCCAGTTTACCGAGAAGCCCGCTGACCCTGATCCGATGCCCGGCAAACCCGATATGGCTTTGGCCTCAATGGGAATCTATATCTTCTCCACCGATTTTCTCTTTGAAAAGCTGATAGAGGATCGCGACAATCCAAATTCAAGCCGTGATTTTGGTAAAGACATTATTCCAGCGGTGATTGAAGACTGGCATGTGCGCGCCTACCCGTTTGTCGATAAAAAAACCGATCTGCCACGCTACTGGCGTGATGTCGGAACCATTGAGTCTTTCTGGAAAGCGAGTTTGGATCTGTGCTCGATTGAACCGGAACTGAATCTATATGATCAGGATTGGCCGATCTGGACCTATCAGGCACAGTCGCCGCCCGCAAGATTTACCTTTGATGATGAGGGACGTCGTGGTGAAGCGATTGACTCCATGGTGGCCGGCGGCTGTATTATCTCCGGTGCACGCATTAAGCGTTCGGTAATCAGTAGCGGTTGTCGTGTACACAGTTACTCTCTCATCAAAGACAGTGTGGTAATGCCACGGGTAGAGATTGGGCGCAACTGTCGTATCCAGAATGCGGTGATTGATAAGGGCACCAAGATTCCGGAGCGCACGGTTATTGGCGAAGATCCGGTGGCGGATGCCGAGCGTTTCTATGTTGAGCCGGAGAGTGGAATTGTACTGGTGACGCCGGATATGTTTGGGCAGCGGGTGCACTTTACCCGCTAACCGGCTTGCAACAGCGAGTGATGGACAAGTTATGAATCATAAAAAAATCAAAGTGGCTTTATGCTGGCATATGCATCAGCCGCACTACCGGGATGGTCTGGATGGCCAGTATCACCTGCCGTGGGTCTATCTGCATGCCTTGAAGGACTATACCGATATGGCCTGGCATCTGGAAAACTGTCCCGAAGCCAAGGTGGTGGTGAACTTCGCGCCGGTTCTTTTGGAGCAGTTGGATGACTATTCGCAGCAGATGCAGGCCTGGCTGGATTCGGCTGAACCGATGTGTGACCCTTTGCTGAATCTGCTTGCCGGCATTACGCCGATACCGGACGATGTTGAGGGGCGGTTGGAGATTGTTGAAGCGTGCCAGCGAGCGCATGCGCCAACCATGATCAATATGCTGCCACACTTTCGAGAGTTGGTGGATATGGTGCAGTGTAATGGCGCTCCAGGCGGCATAGATAATGTTTGTATCAGCTATTTGAACAAGCAGTTTTACACTGATCTACTGGTCTGGTACCACCTGGCCTGGATGGGAATTAGCTTGCGTCATCAAGACCCGCGTGTGCATCAGCTGATGGCTAAAAAACGCCACTATAACGCTGCGGATCAGCGACTGTTAATGGAGATTATGAGTGATGCGCTGAGCGGAATTATTCCACGTTACCGAGCCCTGCTTGAGCAGGGTCAGATCGAGATCTCCATGACCCCTTATGGGCATCCGATTATACCGCTACTGATTGACTTTAACAGTATGCGCGATGCTCTGCCGCATGCCCCAGCACCTGACGCGGAAGCCTATCCTGACGGCTATGAGCGCGCTAAGTGGCATATGCAGCAGGGCTTGCAGGTGTTTGAACAGCACTTTGGTTGTCGACCTAAAGGGGTCTGGTTGTCCGAAGGTGCCGTCAGCAGTGCGGCTATTGGGCTGCTGGACGAGTTTTGTATTCAATGGAGTGCCTCGGGCGAGGGCGTCTGGCGTCACTCTTGTGAAGCTTCGCATATTGATCAGCATGATCTGCACAGCAAAAAAGCACTCTATCAGCCAATGCAGCACGCCTCGCAGAAGTGCACGCTGTTTTTCCGCGATGACGGCCTTTCAGATATGATCGGCTTTCGTTATAAGGACTGGAATCCACATCAGGCGGCACAGGACTTCTCGCAGCATATGCTCAATATCGCTAACTTTTTGGGTGACGAGGTTGAAGAGCATGTCGTCACCGTGATTCTGGATGGAGAGAATGCCTGGGAGTACTACCCGGATAATGCATCGAGCTTTTTAAGTGCGCTGTATAAGGAGCTGTCGGAAGCCGAGCATGTCGAACTGACAACCTTCTCCGAGGCGCTGCAGCATGGCGTGAAAGTCCGACATCTTCCGGTATTGAAATCAGGTAGCTGGGTTTACGGCTCCTTTTCAACCTGGATTGGCGAGCGCGATAAAAATCTGGGGTGGGAGCTGCTGGTCGCCGCCAAACAGACTTATGACAAAGTGGTGGCAACCGGCCGCTTGACCGAGAAGGAACTGGCTTTAGCCACGGAGCAGTTGGCAATCTGTGAAGGTTCCGACTGGTTCTGGTGGTTTGGTGGCTACAACCCGGCCGGCAGTGTACGTGATTTTGATCGCCTCTATCGACGTCACTTAACCAAACTCTATCAGCTGCTGGCACAGACTCCGCCAAAAACACTTGAGCAGCCAGTCTCCTATGGGGGCGGCGAGATGGAAAATTCGGGCACTATGCGACGGAACTGATTGCATTTTGAGATCAATAGTCAGTAAGGAGAGACATCGCGTGAATAACAAGCAGGCTGGAGTGCTACTCCATCCAACCTCTTTACCCAATACGGCTGGCAAACTGGGTCAGCTGAATGAGCAGGCCTGGCTGTTTTTAGATTGGATGCAGCAGGCCAACCTCTGTATTTGGCAGATGTTGCCATTAACGCAGCCGCATGAAGATCTGTCACCCTATCAGGCGGTGTCGGCGTTTGCCTTAAATCCAGCACTGTTGCCCGATAACTGGCATGATTATTTTGACCATGCCGAGTTTGAGCTCTATTTGGAGGATGAGCCGCACTGGTTGCACGACTATGCGCTGTTTGTCAGCATTCGTGAACGAATGCATTTAGCCTCCTGGGTGGATTGGCCGGTGGAGCTTAAAATGCGCGATTCTATCGCTCTGCAAGCCTTTGCTGAAAAACATCAAAGTGCGATCGCTTTCTTAAAACAGCAGCAGTTTGTACTGCAAAAACTCTGGCACAAGTTGAAAGCCGATGCCAATCTTAGAGGGATTCAACTGTTCGGCGATATGCCGATTTTTGTCGCTTATGACAGCGCCGATGTCTGGGCCAAACCGCACGAGTTTCAGTTGGATGAGCGGCACAATCCCACGGTGGTGACCGGCGTACCTCCGGACTACTTCTCTGAAACGGGGCAGCGCTGGGGCAACCCGCACTATAACTGGCAGGTGATGCAGGATGAGGCGTTCAGCTGGTGGCGTCAGCGTGTGGCGCAGGCCTTGCAGCAGTTTGATCTGATCCGTATTGATCACTTCCGTGGCCTGGAGGCCTGTTGGGAGATTCCGGCATCAGCAGAGACCGCAGTGGAGGGTGAGTGGCAGAAGGTGCCTGGTGAGGCTCTGTTAACGGCACTGCAGCAGGATCATCCGGCATTGCCGCTGGTGGCCGAGGATTTAGGCATTATCACCGACGAGGTGGTGGCCCTAAAGAATCAATTTAACTTACCGGGTATGTCGGTGCTGCAATTTGGCTTTAATGGTCTGCCGGATAATCCACACTCGCTGGATGAGCAGGTGGCCAATGCGGTGACCTATACCGGTACCCATGATAATGACACCAGCCTGGGGTGGTTTGAAAGTCTGGATGAGGGCGCAAAACACTGGGTTTTAGAGCGCCTAAATCCTGTCTCTACGGCCGAATTAAATCGGGCAGGCCTGCCGGAATCGATGCCCTGGCCACTGATTGCATCGGCCTTAAACAGTGTGGCTGAGCGGGTGATTGTGCCGATGCAGGACTGGTTAATGTTAGATGGCGCGCACCGTATGAATGTGCCCGGTACCAGTGAAGACAACTGGCGCTGGCAGTTTTGCTGGCAACAGGTCGACGATGACCTGGCTGAACGCATTGCCCTATTGGTCAAGCAGGCACAGCGTTGCCAAGCTGATGACACTGAAACTTTATAAGAAGAATCGAACTCTATGCATGTTGAATGGAAAGTATTAAAACCGATTGAGCAGGATGAAGTGATACGCCTGCGTGATGGTCGTCACCATGACCCGCATACTTTTTTAGGCTGCCATGCGCTACACCACTCCGGTGAGCAGGTGACCACGTGGATTCTGCGTGTTTGGGCACCAACGGCAGAGCTGGTCAAGGTTTTACTCAACGATCCTGAAGACCCGCAGGCTAATGTGCCGCTGTTAAGGGTGGACGGAACCGACCTGTTCACCGCTAAGATTAACCCGCAGCAGAAGGCGATGCTACCGCAGCACTTTGAGATTACCTGGTTTGAGCCGGACCTGTCAGAGCATAGGATGACCTCCCCTTACACCTTTATGCCGCAGCTGGGTGAGCTTGATCTGCACCTGTTTGCCGAAGGTTGTCACTGGCATCTGTATGAGGTGATGGGGGCGCACTCCAAGGTGGTGGATGGGGTTGCCGGGGTGCAGTTTGCGGTCTGGGCACCGGCTGCCGAGCGGGTCTCTGTGGTTGGCGACTTTAATGGCTGGCATGGTTTGCGCCACCCTATGCGCACCAATGGTCAGTCGGGGGTGTGGGAGCTGTTTATTCCCGGATTGCAGGCGGGCGATCTGTATAAGTTTGAGATTCGCAGCCATCATGGTGGACAGATTGTCACTAAAACCGACCCCTATGCGCAGTTTATGCAGTTGCGTCCAGATACCGGCTGTATTGTCTATGAGTCGAATTATCAGTGGGGTGACCAGGCCTGGTTGGACTCCTTGCAGAGTTTTGACTGGCAGCAGGCGCCGATCAATATCTACGAAGTGCATTTAGGCTCCTGGCAGCGTGGCGAGCATGGCGAGTTTTTAAACTACCGCGAAATCGCTCACCGACTGGTTGAGTATGTGAAGTGGATGGGGTATACCCATATCGAGCTGCTGCCGATTTCCGAGCACCCGCTGGATCAGTCGTGGGGCTATCAGACCACCGGCTACTTTGCGCCCACCAGCCGTTTTGGCTCGCCGGATGATTTGCGTTATTTTGTCGACCACTGTCACCAGAACGGCATCGGCGTGTTTTTGGACTGGGTGCCGGCGCACTTTCCTAAAGACAGTTTTGCTTTGGGGCGTTTTGATGGTAGCGCGCTGTATGAGCATGAAGACCCGCGTCAGGGTGAACATCAGGATTGGGGCACCTATATTTTCAATTTTGGGCGTAATGAGGTGCGCAACTTTCTAGTCAGCAATGCGCTCTACTGGATCAAAGAGCTGCATATTGACGGTCTGCGCGTGGATGCCGTCGCCTCGATGTTGTATCTGGACTACTCGCGTGAAGAGGGGCAGTGGCTGCCGAATAAATATGGCGGCCGTGAGAATATTGATGCGATTGAGTTTCTGCGCGCTTTGAATGAGCAGGTGCATGCACAGTGTCCGGGCGTGGTGGTGATGGCGGAAGAGTCGACCTCCTGGCCAATGGTGTCGCGTCCCACCTGGATGGGCGGTTTAGGTTTTTCCATGAAGTGGAATATGGGGTGGATGAATGACACCTTGGACTATTTTGAGAAAGATGCGATCTACCGCCCCTATCACCACAATCAACTGACCTTTAGCCAGATGTACGCCTACAGCGAAAACTTTGTACTGCCGCTGTCACACGATGAGGTCGTACACTTAAAAGGCTCTCTGATTGAGAAGATGCCGGGTGACGACTGGCAGCGCGCCGCGAACTTACGTCTGTTACTGGCTTATCAGCTGCTGCACCCGGGTAAAAAACTGCTGTTTATGGGCTGTGAGTTTGCGCAGTGGGGCGAGTGGTCGGAGTCACGAGCGCTTGACTGGTATCTGTGCGAGCAGCCTCTAAACCGCGGGGTGCAGTTACTGGTGCAACAGATGAACCACCTCTACCGGCAGCAGCCGGCACTGCATCAACGGGATTTTGAAAGCCACGGTTTTGAGTGGATTGACTGCCATGACTACCAGCAGTCTATTTTGAGTTTTATACGTTACTCCGAGCATGAGAAGTTGGTCTGCACTTTCAACTTTACCCCGGTGCTGCGTGAAAATTACCGCATCGGTCTGCCGCAGGCTGGCTCCTATATTGAGCTGGTCAACTCCGATGCTGAACATTTTGGGGGCAGCAATCAGGGTAATGGCGGCTGTGTACAGGCAGAACCAATTGAGTGGATGGGGCAAGCCGCTTCGGCCGAGTTGAGGCTACCGCCTTTGGCGGTGCTGGTGCTAAAGCTTGAGACTTAACTGTACCCGCTAGTAGAGCGACACGGATTGAGTGTCCGCTTACAGAATTAGAATTTTTAACGATTTAACACAGGAACAGGTATGAAAATACTGTTTGCGACATCAGAAGCGCATCCTTTAATTAAAACCGGCGGGCTGGCTGATGTATCCGGTAGTCTGCCCAATGCTTTGGCCAACCTCAAACACAAGGTACGTCTGGTGCTGCCAGCCTATCAGGCGGTGATGACAAAACTGCCTGCCAAGAAAGCCTATAAGAAGGTGGCTGAGTTTGTAGTAGGTGGCTGCGGTCGTCAATATAAAGTTAAGGTGTTGCAAGTCAAAGCGGGGGCTATTGATGGTATTGAGGTTCCGGTATGGCTGATTGATATTCCTGAGCTGTTTGACCGTCCCGGTAACCCCTATTTAGCGGACGACGGTGGCGACTGGTGGGATAACGGCGAGCGTTTTGGTGTCTTCTCCAAAGCGGTAGCGGAGCTGTCCATGAACCGTGTCGGCCTTAAATGGCAGCCGGATGTGGTGCACTTGAATGATTGGCAAACCGGCTTGGTTCCGGCGTTATTGAGTTTAGAAAAATCAGCGCCTAAAACGGTCTTTACTATACACAATATGGCCTACCCCGGTAATTTTCCCAAGTCGTTATTTGAACAGCTGGAACTGCCGTGGAGTTTATGGACGCCTGAAGGCGTTGAGTTCTGGGGGCACTTCTCCATGCTCAAAGCGGGTTTAATTAAAGCGGACTGGGTTACCACCGTCAGCCCGACCTATGCCAAAGAGATCTGTTATCCTGAGTTTGCTTACGGTTTTGAGGGGGTGTTGCATAAGCGCGCGGCACAGGGACGCTTAGTCGGTATTCTGAATGGGATTGACGATCAGACTTGGAACCCGCAGTACGATGATTTGATCGTAAAGAACTATTCGGTGAAAAAAGGGCGGGTTTCAGGTAAAAGGGCCAATAAAGAGGCGCTGTTGAGTGAGTTATGTGTGTTGCGCGGTCAGCCCCATAAAAAGAGTGAAAAGCGTCTGCAGGCCTGTCTGGATAAGCCGCTGATTGGATTAGTTGGGCGCTTGGTGGAACAGAAAGGAATCGATTTGGTATTGCAGGTCATGCCGGAGCTGATTCAGCAAACCAAGGCCAATTTTGTCATTGTCGGCAGTGGCGATAAAGCCTATGAGAAAAAGATTAAACAGCTCGAAAAAAAGCACCCGGGACGAGTGTGGTCGTTTATCGGCTACTCGGAATCCTTGGCGCATCGAGTTGAAGCGGGGGCAGATCTATTTTTAATGCCCTCACGATTTGAGCCTTGCGGTCTCAATCAAATGTACAGTTTGGCGTATGGCACGCCACCGATTGTTCACCATACCGGTGGACTGGCTGACACCGTTGTTAATGCCACGGAGGAGAATGTCAAAGCCGGTAAGGCGACCGGGTTTGTGTTTTATGACCCAAGTCATCATGCACTTAAATCCACTATCTTGCATGCTTTACATCTCTATAACAAAGCACGCACCTGGCAGAAAATACAGAAGACCGGGATGGAACAGGTTTTCGACTGGAAAGTCAGTGCCAAAAAATACGTCAGTTTATATACGGAGAACAGTTAAATGTCGAGCGCATCAGAAAATAACAAACAGGCCGTGATCTCCAAGATGTTGCAGCACGCAGGCATGGAAAAAGAGGACATTGAGAACGATTTTCTAAAGTACCTGTGTCACACTCTGGGACGTAATATCAGTTCGGAAGATTATTATCTATTCAAAGCGCTCTCCTACACTACGCGTGATCGTTTAATGACACACTGGAAAAAGACCTGGGAAGCCTATAACTCTAAAAAGTCGAAAAGAGCTTACTACCTGTCGATGGAGTTTCTAATTGGACGCTCGCTGACCAATAATCTATTGAATTTGGGGATTGAGCACGAGACCGAGCAGGCGATGTATGATCTGGGTCTGAGTCTTGAGGAGATCGAGGAGTCAGAGCGCGATGCCGGTTTGGGTAACGGTGGTTTAGGGCGTTTGGCGGCCTGTTTTATGGATAGTTGCGCCACTTTGCAACTGCCGGTAATGGGTTATGGACTGCGTTACGAATACGGTATGTTCCGTCAGCTGATTCAGAACGGTTATCAGGTAGAGGAGCCCGATCACTGGTTAGGCCTGGGGCCTTATCCGTGGGAGGTGCAGCGTGCCGAATATACCCAGGTGATTAAGTTCGGCGGTGAATCGCGTCAATATCAGGACCCGCATACCGGTGAGTTGATTGCGCACTGGGAGCATGCGGAGGTGGTGGAAGCGGTGCCGTTTGATGTGCCGATTCCCGGTTTTAAGAACAGTACCGTCAATACCCTGCGTCTGTGGTCAGCCACCGCGCAAGAGGGCTTTGATCTGTCCGAATTTAATGCCGGCTCCTATCACGAGGCGGTGGTCAAAAAGGCCGAAGCAGAAAACATTACTATGGTGCTCTATCCAAATGACAGCAGCGAAAACGGTAAAGAGCTGCGTCTGAAGCAGCAGTACTTTTTGGTCTCCGCCAGTTTGCAGGATGTGGTGTTTCAGTGGAAACAGCGTTACGGTAATTTCGATGACTTTGCCGCAAACAACGCTTTCCAGCTGAATGACACCCATCCAAGTCTAGCGGTGGCGGAGTTGATGCGTATTCTGGTTGATAAAGAGGAGCTGCACTGGGATGAGGCCTGGGCAATCACCACTCAAACCATGGCCTACACCAATCATACCTTGTTGCCGGAGGCGCTGGAGAAGTGGTCAGTCGGTCTGTTTAAGAAGTTGTTGCCGCGCCCGTTAGAGATTATTTATGAGATCAATCACCGTTTTCTGATGCAGGTGTCGATGAAGTGGCCGGCGGATAGTGAGCGTACCCGTCGTATGTCGATTATTGATGAGCACAACAATGTCTGTATGGCTTATCTGGCGATTGTCGGCAGTCACTCAGTTAATGGCGTGGCTGCTCTGCACTCTGAATTGCTGAAAGAGGGGCTGTTTAATGACTTCTATCAGATGTGGCCGGAGAAGTTCAATAACAAGACCAATGGGGTGACGCAGCGTCGTTGGTTAGCGGGCTGTAATACCAATCTGCGTGCCTTGTTAAAAGACAAAATCGGCGAGAGCTGGATTACCCGCTTAACCGATCTGGCACAAATCGAGCAGTTTGCCGAAGACAGAGATTTTCAGCAGGCCTGGTATGATGTGAAGCAGGCCAATAAACAGCATCTGGCGGATCTGATCAGAAAAGAGACCGGGGTCAAGCTGGACATTAAATCTCTGTTTGATGTGCAGGTAAAACGTATTCATGAATACAAACGTCAGCTGCTGAATGTACTGCATGTGATCCATCTCTACTCTCGTATTAAACGCGGCGACACTGAAAACTGGACCAATCGCAGTGTCATTTTTGGCGGTAAGGCGGCTCCGGGTTACGCCATGGCGAAGAAGATTATTAAACTGATTAACAATGTCGCGCAGATCGTCAATTCCGATCCGGATGTCGGCGACAAACTCAAAGTGGTGTTCTTCCCGAACTACCGTGTCTCCGCCATGGAGGTGATCTGTCCGGGAACCGATCTGTCGGAGCAGATCTCCACCGCCGGTAAAGAGGCCTCCGGAACCGGGAATATGAAGTTTATGATGAACGGCGCTTTGACCATTGGTACGCTGGATGGCGCCAATGTGGAGATTCGCGAAGCGGTCGGCGATGACAACTTCTTCCTGTTTGGACTGCATACGCCTGAGGTGGAAGCGCTGCGACCGTTTTATGATCCGCACAACTATATTGACAACAGCTATAACCTGCAACAGGTGATGGCGCTATTGGAGTCCGGTCACTTCAACCAGTTTGAAGCCGGTCTGTTTGATGATGTGATCGGCTCCATTAAGAGCCCGCATGATCCGTGGATGACTCTGGCGGACTTTGACAGCTATGTGGATGCCCAGCAACAGGCGGCCATGACCTATCAAGATCGTAAGCAGTGGGTGAAAAAGAGTATTATCAACAGTGCCCGCAGCGGTATCTTCTCAACCGACCGCACCATGCAGGAGTACAACGATGATATCTGGAAGCTGCAGCCGATTAAGATCGATGCTTAAAATCTAAGTTCACAACAGAGCGGCCGTCAAGGCCGAACCCTGTGGCGTTGCTGCTCAGGCAGAGATTCGCTCTCTCTTGGCTGGCATGCCGTTCTCTACCGGCTTCCACGACGCCTGACTATAGACCCTGTAATGTTTAAAGCAGCAGGGCAGTCCCTTGGCTTCAAGCAGATTCGCCCTGTCCATCAGCTGAAAATGCAGATGCGGGGCGGTCGAGTTGCCGGAGTGTCCAACCTCGGCAATCTGTTGCCCCTCGCTCACCTTTTGACCAGCCTCGACTCGGATTGAGCCATGACGGGCATGCGCCAGCAGACAGTAAACGCCATCGTCTCGTTTTAGAATAATGTAATTCCCCAAAACCGGCTGCAGCTCTTTATTGGATTCAGCGCGCAATAAAAATTCGTTTTTCAGCAAAACCAACAGATCATGCACAATGTGAACCGGATTGCGCTCCTTAATGCCATCTTGCACCTCAATGACTTCGCCGTCAAAAGGCGCCACTATTGGTTGCCCCCAGCCATAGCTATCTTCCAGTTTGGCACCAAACAGCAGGCTACGTAATACAGGCGTTTTATAGAAACGGTAGCCTTTTTTATTCCAGTCAATCTGCAAGAAATCATACGCATAGGTCTGCCCCAGCCAGTCAGTACCATGGCTTGGAATCCTTTCTGCCGGAGTATTAAACGCACACCACTCGCCCGACAAAGGAAGTTTAACCGCGATTGGTTCGACTATCTCTTTCAAAGGTGTTTCCTTCTATGTTTAACGTTTAAGCTAACTGGTAGAGAGTATCGGGGACGGCTTGGGTGAATTGTTATGTGTTTTGTTTGAGTTTTGGCCATTGGTTATAACCAATTTCGGGATTGTCATATCCATTCGTTCCTCTGGCGTGAAATCCGTGGCTATCAATGTGCTTTTAGCACTGCCCCAATAGTTAATGCTGTTGGTCAGATCTTTGCCTATGTATATCTTTCCGTTCGGATACGTAATCTTGTAAATTATTTTGTTGTTTTCGTTCATATCTATAACCTACACATAACATTTAGTATGAGGTCACTTTACCTCTGTATCTAAAATAAAGTGTATTTAATACGTATAACAATGTAAAGCCAAGGTTGGCCAAGGGGAAAAAATGGCTTACATCGAACTGTGATATTGGCGGGTTGTATGGAAACTCATGTTCGCTGTTAAGGAGTGCGTCAATAGAGCCAGGTCCCCGGTTTATATAGGGTTGTATATTGAGGTGACTCTATGTTGCTTAGTGTTCACTCAGAAAGTGTTTGAGTTCTTTCTGCGGTAGGGGTTTGCTGTAGTAGTAGCCCTGCACTTCATCGCAGTCGAGTTCGATCAGTTTTTCAATCTGTTCCTTGTGCTCAACCCCTTCGGCGATGGTGTGGAAATTAAGTGCCTTGGCCATTTGAATGGTCGCTTGAACAATGGCGTAGTCGGACTGCTGCTCTTCTGCAATGGAGTCAATAAACGATTTGTCTATTTTCAGACGGTTGATTGGGAAACGTTTCAGGTACGACAAAGAGGAGTAGCCGGTACCGAAGTCGTCAATGGCGATTTTAATGCCGAGTGCGGCAAACTGGTTTAGTTTACTGATCGCCTGCTCAATGTCTGTCATTAAGATACTTTCGGTAATCTCCAGTTCCAGCTTGTCGGCAGGGTAGTCATGCTCATCCAGTATTTTGGTGATGTTATCGAACAGATCCGGGTCGTTAAACTGAATGGCCGACAGATTGATGGCCACCATCAGCTCCGGATGATGTTGGTGCATCTGCTGGGTGCTGGTTATCGCCTGCTCAATAATCCAGTAGCCAACCGGAATAATCAGGCCGGTGTCTTCCAGCACGGGAATGAACTCCACCGGCGGGGTCAGCTTGTCGCTGTGATGCCAGCGAATCAGCGCCTCAACCCCAATGGTTTTGCCGGAATTAAGAGAGATTTGTGGCTGAAAGTGCAGTATGAACTGACGATTTTGCATGGCGTTTCGCAGTTCGGTTTCCAGAATGAGTCGGCGTTGTGCCTGTTCCTGCATACTGTGTTCGAAAAATTGCACAGGCTGTATCGGGTTGAGGTTGGCTCTTTGCAGTGCGGACTCCGCTTCCTGCAAAACCTCTTCCGCGCTGTGTGTACCGTCACCGAGCTGGTTTGGCTGGAAGGTGGTGACCCCGACGGCGGTATTAACAACAACCTGATTGTCGAAGATAACAAAGTCCTGCTGCAGGCAGGCCTGAATCACTGAAGCGATGGTGCGGGATTCGTGGGTGATGTGTTCGGTTGTCTCGAAGTCGGTCAGACAGAGCAGGCAGAACTCATCATTACCGATTCTGGCGGCAGTAATGTCAACAGTTCGGTCAAAACTCAGCGTTTTCAGTCGGTTGGCGATCTGTTTGAGTAGCTCGTCACCGGCGGCATGGCCAAGCGACTCGTTAATCATTTTAAAGCGATGAATATTGATGGCGAACAGCACGCTGTACAGCTGCTGATTCTGTTCAAGCTGTTGTTCAATGCGTTCCAGTAGCAAGTTTCTGTTCGGTAGCTCGGTCAGGTTGTCATGGTTATGCAGGTAGTTGATCTCCCGTTGCGAGGCCTTGTCTTTGGTCAGATCGACGGCATGGGAAACATAGTGGCTAACCTTGCCTTTACTGTCGAACAGGCTGGTAATAGTCTGCAGATTTGGGAACAGAGTGCCGTCCTTTTTGCGGTTCCAGACCTCTCCCTGCCATTTTCCTGTTTTGTTCAGTGTGTCCCACAACTCCTGATAAAACGCCTGGTTGTGCAGGCCGGATTTGAGGATCGACGGGGTGCGACTGATCACTTCAGCCTGGGAGTATCCGGTTGTGTTGGTAAAGGCTTTATTGGCGCGGATAATCTTTTGATCGGCATCGGTAATCAGGATCGATTCATGGCTGTCAAAAGCGATGGCGGCAACGGCAAGGTCTTGCTGCTGCTGCTTCTGAACTTTAGCGAGTTTGATGCCTTCAATCGCTTTGCTGATATTGTCGGCCAGTTGACTGAGTAGCTGTTGAATCTCTGTGTTGAAGAAGTTGTCTTGCAGGGTATAGGTGACTAGAAAGCCGATCACTTTGCCCTGGTGCTTAATTGGCAGGGTGGCACTGCCTTGGATCTCGCTAAGAAAAGCGTGTTTTACCCATGTGCTGCTTGCGTCACTGGAGTCGGAGTGTTGGTTGATGACCGTCTGGCCGGAGTGATAAGCCTGCAGAATGTTCCAGTGTTCGGGGAGGTTATCATCCTGCAGAGAGATAGTCATTTTAAGCAGTTCATCTTTACTCTGACCTGAGCAGCAGTCAGGGGTCAGGGTCTGGGTAGTTTCATTTATGAGGCCAATCCAGCTGCTGTCGATATTGGTATAGTTCACCAGTGTTTCACAGATCTGCTGGCACAGCTCGCTTTGTTCAGTGGCGGTGGTCATCACTTCGTTTGAGTGTACCAATGCGGCGTAAAGTTTTTGTTGTTCAGCCAACTCAAGCAGGGTGGTGTGCAGCTCCTCATTGGTCTGGTAGAGTGAGTTCAGGGTTCTAACGATGTAGAACAGCAGCAGCAGCGAGAACAGGGTGATGAACAGATAGTAGATGTCGTTATCTTCCAGTGATTCGGACACCTCTCTTTCAAGCAGGCTGTAGAACTCTTGGATCTGTTTGTTGATTGCCAGAGAGTGAATCTTTTCGAAATTGAGCTGCCCCTGAGGCAGGTAGTCGGCAAGCAGGCTGGCATGCTGAATGAAGTTTTTACAGCTGCCGTTAAGTTCGTTATTGGCAAATTCAGTAATCGTCTGCTTGAGTTTGGATGCCTGCTGTTGGTCACCGGATTGAACGGTTGTGAGTCCAAGAATCAGTGCTTCCTGAGCCAGGTCCTGAATCTGTTTAATGTTCTCCAGGCTCTGCTGGCTACTTAAACTGTCGGCACAAAACTTATAGGCGTCAGGCAGGTAGTTGACCGAATTTTGAATCACCGAGCGGCGGGTCTTGAAGTTCTCTATGAATGTAAGCTGTTGCTGTGTGGCGTTAATCAGTTGTTGAATTTTTGTTTGCAGTTGCGGCGACTGGATAATGCCTTCATGGTGACTGATTGTCATCAGTGTCTGTTGAAGCTGGTAGGCCTGATTGTTGATAATGTCGAAATTGTGCACGCTGCGCAGCTGGTTGAGGGTAACCGTGGTCAGGATCGAGTTTTGCAGTTCCTTGGCGTAAAGCGTCTCTTTTAGAATCGCTTCACGGTCGGTTAGCAGCGGCTTGACTGTCTGCGAGTATAAAAAAGCGATCAGGCCAAGGCTGATAAACAGTACCAGCCATTTGGTGATAATCAGTTTATGGGCTTTTAAGTTATTAAAATCCAGAAAGCTGGATAGTGCTTTACTCATTGCTTGAGGTCCATGAATCGGTGGATTGCTGCAGTTCAGGGTTTTGCAAAGGCTGTTGTTCAAATTCGCCAGTGAGCGTATTTAGAAACGCTTCGATTTTATTGGTCTCCTCTTCACTTAACTCAATACCCAGCTGTGACTCTGCCATAGACTTGATCGCTTGATTCAGAGTTTTGGTTGAGCCATCGTGAAAGTAGGGGGCAGTTAACGCAATATTGCGCAATGGGGCGACCCTCAAGGTTTCCGGTGCGTTTGGATCTGCCTCGGATATGGGCTGGAAGACGCCCGCTTTCTGGAACTGATTGCCGCCGGCGTTAATGCCATTGTGGCATGAGATACAGCCTCTGGACTTGAACAGTTCATAGCCTTCAACTTCTTCGGCGTTCAGGGCATTATGATTGCCTTTGAGGTAGAGGTCAAAACGTGAGTTTGGGGTGATCAAAGAGCGCTGATATTCGGCGATGGCATCAGGTACCGACTGTTGGTCGGCCGCTTTCTGATAGGCCTGCTCAAACAGTTTCTGGTACTCTTTTGAAGCGTTCAGGTAGTTGAGAATTTTGTCCCAGCTGGTATTGCCCATTTCGTTAGCGGCAAACAGCGGACCGACGGCCTGAGCTTCCAGTGTGGCGGCTCTGCCGTCCCAGAAGAAGTAGTGGTTGAAGGCGCTGTTGTAGACGGTTTGCGAGTTAAAGGTACCTTTCTGGTTATCAATTCCAAAGGAGGTTGGCAGATTGTCACCGCCGCCCTTCAGCAGGTCATGGCAGCTGGCACAGGAGACGGTATTATCGGCCGACAGTTTTTTGTCGTGGAACAGTTTCTCTCCCAGTATGACCTTGTGTTTATTCAGTGGAATGCTGTCGGGGATCGGCGGGATTGGTTCGTTACCGGTGTCGGCAAGCAGCAGAGAGTCATCCAGCTCTGGGGGTTGCTGCTGGATCAGGTTGAAATTGGTAAAAATCAGCAGCAAAGCGGCAGCAACCAGAATAATAAAGGCAATCAGTACTGAGGACTTGGCATTTTTGGATATCATTTCAGTGACACCTATCGTTTCGTTCTACCGACTCCGTTGATCTCTAACTCGATGGCAGCTGTTGTACTCAGCCAGTTAAAGTGCCCGCTGTGCTTAACCCATTACTTCAGGCCTGAAAGGTGATGGCACGGGACGAGGTTGGCTGAGTCAATGTTTTACGCAGTGTGGTGATCGGTAGCAGCTTGCTTTTAATCTTTTTTGTTATCGTTTTGCTCATGTTTATAGAATCATCATAACCTGTATTGAGCAGCAGTAGGAGAAATTCTTGTCTGTTGATAGGGGGAATGGCATTGGCTTATTGGCTGTGATTTGGCTTTGCCGTTTGCAGTAGAGTGGAAAAGTAGTGGGGACTATAGAGGATCGGTAAGCGTATGTGGTGGTCGCTATAGGTTTGCTTGTTGTTATCAGGCCTGACGGTTTTTAACTGGATTTCAGGCATAAAAAAAGCGCTGTTTCAAAACCTGGTAACCCAAGAGTTGAATACAGCGCTTTTGTCGTTGGGGATTGCTTAAAAAAGCAAAGCCGATTAACGACGAGCGTATTTCTGCTTGAACTTCTCAACACGTCCTTCAGTATCTACAAGTGTTTGCTTACCTGTGTAGAAAGGGTGAGAAGCGCTAGAAACTTCAATACGAACTAGCGGATAGTCTTTACCGTCTAAAGTAATTGTATCGCCAGAAGTTTTTTCAATAGTAGAACGAGTCAAAAAAGTTTCGCCAGTAGAGATATCTTGGAAAACGACTTCGTTATATTCTGGGTGAATGTCTGCTTGCATGTTGACGGACCATTTAGTTAATTTCTTAAAGAAAGGGAATTATAGTGATAAAAATCAGAATTGCAAATCTCTTTTCGCAATTATTTCTATTTTATAAAGTACTTTCAGTAAGTTGGGTTAAAAGTTAAGGGGCGCTGGAGGGCTAAATATTTTGCCGTTGACGCCAGCAAGCACAAGATATTGTGGCTGCTGGCGCATAAACGGTTATTTACGGTTGTTTAGCGTTTCATCGCCTCAAATAGAGCGGTATTGGTTTTTGAAACCTTCATCTGATCAATCAGCGTTTCAATCGCATCAACTTCGCTTAATGTCTGTAGGAAACGACGCAGAATCCAGATGTTCTGCAGCTCTTCCTGTGAGGTCAGCAGCTCCTCTTTACGCGTTCCGGATTTCTCCAGGTTGATCGCTGGGAAGATGCGCTTCTCTGCGATATTACGCGACAGGTGAAGCTCCATATTACCGGTCCCTTTGAACTCCTCAAAGATAACCTCATCCATTTTAGAACCGGTATCAACCAGAGCCGTTGCAATAATGGTCAAAGAGCCACCCTCTTCGATATTACGCGCCGCACCGAAGAAGCGTTTTGGACGATGCAGAGCGTTGGCATCAACACCACCAGTCAGGATCTTACCGGATGAAGGCACCACAGTGTTGTAGGCACGTGCCAGACGAGTGATTGAGTCTAGCAGGATAATGACATCGGTTTTGTGCTCGGTTAGACGTTTGGCTTTCTCGATCACCATCTCCGCTACTTGTACGTGACGCGTTGCCGGCTCATCAAAGGTAGAGGAGATCACCTCACCCTTAACGGTACGCTGCATCTCCGTCACCTCTTCCGGACGCTCGTCAATCAACAGTACGATCAGGTGTGCATCCGGGTAGTTCTCGGCAATTGACTGCGCCATCTGCTGCAGAATCACGGTTTTACCGGATTTTGGCGGTGCCACAATCAGGCCACGTTGCCCCATCCCGAATGGTGCGGCAATATCGATAATACGTGGTGTGATATCTTCGGTACTGCCGTTACCCACTTCCATTTTCAGACGGCGCTGAGCGTGCAGTGGAGTCAGGTTTTCAAAAGCGATCTTTTTACGCGCAATTTCAGGGTCTTCAAAGTTGATCTTTTCAACTTTCAACAAAGCAAAGTAGCGCTCACCATCTTTTGGCGGACGGATTTTACCTTGAATGGTATCCCCTTTACGCAGACCAAAACGTCGAATCTGGCTTGGAGAGACATAGAGGTCATCCGGTCCGGCAAGATATGAACCTTCGGCTGTTCTTAAAAAACCAAACCCGTCAGGCAGGATTTCTAAAACACCTTGGCCAAAAATGTCTTCACCCTTTTTGGCGTGTCCTTTTAAGATTGCAAAGATAATATCCTGTTTACGCAGACGCGCCAGGTTATTGTCTAAACCCATGCTTTGCGCAAGGTCTAATAGAGAAGATACGGATTGTTGTTTTAAGTCAGTTAAGTTCATAGTGCTTTTTTGAGTGTTGTTGGTGGTTGAACCGAGGTTGAATCAATATAGAAAGAGGTAAAACGGAATGGGGGTTTAGGTTGGTTAAGTGGGCGTCTTGACCTGTCAGGAACGCCCACATATCAGCTTAAAGGTTTCCGTCTAGGAACTCTGTTAACTGAGATTTTGATAGAGCGCCAACTTGAGTTGCGTCTACTTCACCATTTTTGAATAACATTAGAGTTGGGATGCCGCGAACACCGTATTTAGGTGGTGTTGCTGGGTTTTCATCGATGTTTAGTTTCGCTACTTTTACTCGACCGTCGTACTCGGCAGAAACTTCATCAAGAATTGGAGCAATCATTTTACATGGTCCACACCACTCAGCCCAAAAGTCTACCAGGACTGGTACATCTGATTGCAGTACTTCCGCTTCAAAATTCGCATCACTTGTTGAGATCATGTTTTAACTCCTAATTAATTTTCTTCTATACGAATGGCACGACACATTTGGACTGGCATGCAATCCATCATTGGCGTAAAAAGATTCGTATGGAAATTATCTTTATTTGATAATTGGCGACCCGCTTTTAAATTTCTAAAATAACGCTGGAGCGGCCAATTTTTTATGAATTTTTTAGAATTTTTCTCATTATTACATTAACCGTTTTCTTTATGCAAGCTTAATAAGCGAAATTAATAAGCAATTTGTCATAAAATTTGGCTAAGTGCTTCAAGTTATGTTATTTGTTTCCCCCAATTTTTTTAAAATTAGCGTAGGATATGAGCCAATTTAGATACAAATAAAAACCCCGTTAGCGCGACCGACAACAGAGTGAACAGGCCTGTTCATTTTCATGCAGTTTTTCGGTGCAAAAGCGGCGGCTGGCTGGACTTAAAAACACGATGGATATCTCTTATATATTAAATGACTTGAACGATGCGCAGCGCCAGGCGGTGGCGGTGGATGATCAGCACGCCTTGATTCTGGCGGGAGCGGGTAGCGGTAAAACCCGGGTGCTGGTGCACCGTATCGCCTGGTTGACCGAAGTCATTGGTCTGTCCTCCTATAATATTATGGCGGTGACCTTTACCAATAAGGCATCGAACGAGATGCGCGGCCGTATTGAGAACCTGATCGGTCAGAAGTCGATGGGTCTGACCATGGGCACCTTTCATGGTATCGCTTACCGTCTGCTGCGCCAGCACCATCAAGAGGTCGGGCTGCCGCAGAACTTTCAGATTCTGGATTCGGATGACCAGAAACGCGTCATTAAACGTCTGTTGAAAAGCATGGAGCTGGATGAGGCGCAGTGGCCGCATCGTCAGGTACAGGCGTTTATTAATGGCGAGAAAGAGGAGGGCAAGCGCCCGCAGCATATCGATCCGGGGCATAACCCGTTTGTGGCCAAAATGGTTCAGATCTATGCCGCCTATGAGGAGCAGTGTCAGCGATCAGGCCTGGTCGATTTTGCCGAACTGCTGTTGCGCGCGCATGAGCTGTGGCTGAAAAATCCGCAGGTACTGGCGCACTATCAGGCGCGTTATAAACATATTCTGGTGGACGAGTTTCAAGACACCAACAGTCTGCAGTACGCCTGGTTGCGTGTGCTGGCCGGCGGCAGCGGTAAGCTGTTTGTGGTTGGGGATGACGATCAGTCGATCTACGGCTGGCGCGGAGCCAAGGTAGAGAATATCCGCCAGTTTGGCGATGACTTCGCTCAGGTGCAGACAGTACGACTGGAGCAGAACTACCGCTCCACCGGCACCATTCTGAAAGCGGCCAATGCGCTGATCGCCAATAATGAATCGCGCATGGGCAAACAGCTGTGGAGTGATGGTGAAGAGGGCGCACCGATTCGCATTTACGAAGCCTTTAATGAGATGGACGAAGCCAATTACGTCTGCAATCAGATCAAGGCATGGTGTGAGGAGGGTGGCGCCCGCAATGAGGTGGCGGTGTTGTACCGTTCCAATGCGCAGTCACGTGTGATGGAGCAGGCGCTGATGCAGGCGCAGATTCCGTATCGGGTGTATGGCGGTTTGCGTTTCTATGACCGTGCAGAGATCAAAGATGTATTGAGTTATCTGCGTCTGTTGGCCAATCGAGAAGATGATGCGGCGTTTGAGCGCGCCTATAACCACCCACCGCGCGGCATTGGCCAAAAGACCGCCGATGGCATTCGTGCCATTGCCCGCGAGCAACAGATCTCCATGTGGCAGGCGGCGCAAAAGGCGGTGGAGCAAGGCTTGACGGCGCGCGCTAAAACCTCGGTAAAAGGCTTTTTGGATCTGATTGAGTCGTTGGCAGACAGCACCAAGGATCAGGATTTGCAGGATCAGGTGATGCAGGTCATCTCGCGTTCCGGACTGCAGGCGCACTTTGAGAAGGATCAGTCCGAGCAGGGGCAGGGTCGTCTGGAGAACATTGACGAGCTAATTAATGCAGTCAGTCAGTTTAAGGTGGCGGAGCCGCAAACCTCGATTGACGGCGTCGAGTCGGAACAGCAGGCGAATGAGGCCATACAGGCGCAGCAGAACGACGGCACCCTGAATGAGGTAACCGAGTTTGCCGATCCGCTGTCGGAGTTCTTGGCGCAGGCGGCGTTGGAAGCCGGTGAGCAGCAGGCGGACGAGTGGGAGTCGTCGGTGCAGCTGATGACTTTGCACGCCGCCAAAGGCTTGGAGTTCCCATTGGTGTTTATGATCGGTGTGGAGGAGGGCTTGTTCCCTTCGCAGAAGTCGGTGGAGGAGGCCACGCGCCTGGAAGAGGAGCGCCGTCTGGCGTATGTGGGCGTGACCCGCGCAGAAAAACAGCTGATGATTACCTATGCCACTCGCCGTCGTTTGCATGGCAAGGAGTTCTTCCCTGCGCCGTCACGATTCATTAAAGAGATTCCGCAAGAGTGTATTGAATCGGTTCGTTTATCCGGTTCGGTGGCACCGTCATTTGGTGGAGGATATAGCCAAGAACCAGCCTTCGGCTTGGCTGATAAGGTCAATGAAACCGGTTTCAATGTCGGTGAAAGGGTGTTCCATCAAAAATTCGGTGATGGCACCGTGCTAGGCACCGAAGGTAGTGGTGAGCACGCCCGAATTCAGGTTAATTTCACCCATGCCGGCTCAAAGTGGTTGGTGATGGCTTATGCGAACTTGGAAAGAGCATAAATAAGGTGGCTTATGGCGCTAGAGAACCGACCACAAACCGAGGCTGAAGCCCTGCTGGAAGTCTCGGCGCTGTCTGCAGCAGGCATGTCTGCTGCGATTGACCTTAAGGTTTATGCCAACCAGGTTTGGATTCTGGCTGGACCTTCTGGTTCGGGCAAGTCACAGTTCTTGAAATCTTTGGCTGACCTGATTGAACATCAAGGATTGGTCAGGTTATCGGGCACAGCACAAGAGGAGATGTGCCCGGAACAGTGGCGTGCGCAGGTGATGTATTTTGCTGCAGAAACCGCTTGGTGGGAAGATACGGTGGCTGAGCACTTCGAAACCCTGCCTGCACCTGAACAGTTGGCGATGTTGGGGTTGGATGAAACGATGCTGCAGGCTTCGCCACTCAGTTTATCGAGCGGTGAAAAACAGCGTCTGGCTCTGTTACGTGGCTTGTCACGTGCACCACGAGTGTTGTTGTTGGATGAAATCACCGCCAACCTGGATCAAGAAAATGCCCTACAAGTTGAGAAGCTACTTAGTCAGTACTTAGCCGAACATGAAACGGGAGCAAGCATCGTCTGGATTTCACATGATTTGGCACAGCATCAGCGTATTGGCGATGCCAGCAGAGTGATAAAGTTCCATAAAGCACCGTTGCAACAAGAGGGGGCGAGTGCATGATTGCGATCAGTTATTTTGACCTAGTCATGCTCTCGGTGCTGGTCTTTCTGCTGGGCGGTTTGCTCTGGTATAACGGTTTCAGTGAATCCCGCAAACTGTGGTGGGCGAGCTTGCGCATGATTGTGCAGTTGCTGTTTATGGGGATTTGGCTGACCTGGGTATTCAACTCGGAAAACTGGATTTTGGTCGCCATTGTCGGCTTGATTATGTTGACCACTGCTGGTTATGAGGTTACTAAACGCCAGCAGTACCGTTTCAATAAATTCAACGGTTTGCTTATCGGTTTTCTTTCGCTTTCGGTGACCTCTCTAGTGTTGTTGGCAGGTGTGCTTACCTTTATTATCCAGCCGCAACCTTGGTATGAACCGCAATATGTGATTCCTCTGTTGGGGATGTTGCTCGGCAACAGCATGACAGCAGTTGGTTTAGGATTGGACTCTCTGACGCGAAATGCGGTACAGCTAAAAGCAAAAATCGAAGCGCAGTTGGCTTTGGGTAAAACCGCCAAGCAGTCCATGCAGTTTATTAAACAGCAGAGCCTGCATGCTGCGATGATTCCGGTCATTAACATGCTGGTCGCTGCAGGTATAATCTCGCTACCGGGGATGATGACAGGTCAGATTTTGGCTGGTGTCGAGCCGATTGAGGCGGTTAAATATCAGATCATGATTATGTTGTTGATAGTGACCTCAACCGGGTTCGGTACCCTGATAGCAGTGGAATTGGCGAGTCGTAAACTGTTTGACTGCCGCCAGCGCCTGGTCTTATCTTCGCTACAGAAAACGTTGTAACTTAATTGGGAGTCTGTTGCCTCTTGCCGTAACCGTTGCCAGTGTTTCCAGTCATGTCTATGCTGAGTGCCTTATGAGCCGTTTTGAATGGCTTCGTTGTCTTGGCTAAGTAGGTCATTTATTTTATTAGCAGGCACTGGCTTACAGAAGAAATAGCCTTGCACGGCATCTCCGTTGACATCGATTATGAAGTCATATTGATCCTGAGTTTCCACTCCTTCCACAATCACCTTGAGATTCAATGCATGTGCCATTGCGATAATGGCTTTAATAAGTTGTTGGTCTGGTTGACTGGTGGTGCAGTTTTTTACAAAAGTTCGGTCGATCTTTAAGGTATCAAACGAGAAATTTTGTAAGTAACCAAGTGAGGAGTA
Organism: uncultured Thiosulfatimonas sp.; assembly: GCA_964574275.1. GTDB lineage: Bacteria > Pseudomonadota > Gammaproteobacteria > Thiomicrospirales > Thiomicrospiraceae > Thiomicrorhabdus. The sequence continues at coordinate 48,160 of CAZNML010000004.1, forward strand.
ACCCGTTCCAAAATCATCGATTGAGATGGATACGCCTTTTTGTTTTAGGTTTTTTAATAGTTGCTCCGCTGCCAGGCGGCCACTCATCAGGGTCCCTTCAGTTATCTCCAGGTTTAGATAACGTGCCTCAATATCTTGTTCGTGCAGAATTGAATCCACTTTTTCCAATAGCAACGGATCTCTAAATTGCACTGGAGACAAGTTGACTGATAGCTTCAGCTTATTGTCTGGAAATGCTTGGTGCCACTCTTTTAGTTTTGAAACGGCTTCTCGTAGAACGAATTCACCAATTTCAATAATCTGGCCGGTCTGTTCGGCGATTGGTATAAATTCATAGGGAGAAATTGAACCGAGCTTTTCATTATTCCAACGAATCAGCGCTTCAGTGCCGATAACGTTTTGGCTTAACGCATCATGCTGGCATTGATAGTAGACTTCCAATTCTTGATTGGCGATGGCGTTATTCAACTGCTCCTCAATCTCAATGCGTCTTAGAGCACTATGGTGCATATCACCTTGATACAGGGCGTAACCGTTACGCCCTTTTTTCTTGGCGTGATACATGGCTACATCGGCCTTGCGCAATAAGCCATGGATGTCGGTTGCATCATCCGGGTACATGGCAACACCAACGCTTAAAGTGGTAATGAGTCCTTTTCCATTAATCTGGATCGGCTCTCTAAAAAGTTTTACGAGTTGTTCCAGGATTCGTTCAATGCTCTCTTTTCTGGTGAGTTCAGTGAGTATCACTACGAATTCATCACCGCCTAGACGGCCAACAATATCCGATTCACGAACTTGAGACTTAAGGCGTTTAGACGCTTCAATCAGCAAGTCATCACCTGTAGCATGTCCTAGGGTATCGTTGATTTTCTTGAAATCGTCCAGATCAATGAAGAGGACGGCCACTTTCTGTTTATTACGTTTTGCCAGACGTAATGTATTGTCTAAAGAATTTATGGCGAAGAGTCGGTTCGGCAACCCTGTCAGTGCATCATAATGTGCTTGATGCCATATTTTTTCCTCCGCTTCGTGGCGTGCGGTAACGTCCGTAATGGCCAGCGTAGTCAAATCCTCATTCAGTACTTGCATTTTGGCTAAGCTGATTTCAACTAAGAAGCGTTCTCCTGACTTTCTCGTTGCTTCAAATGGGCGTCGAGACATATCAGTTTCAGATTGTTCAATAGTTTTGACCAGTTCGTGTTCATTTTTATAGGTTGCATCTGATGTGATGTCAGGTAGTAATACAGAAAGTGGCTCGTACAGAATTTCACTGGATTCAAACTTGAAAACATGTTCAGCGGCCTTGTTGAACAGGACAATCTCATGCTCGTGATTCAGTGCCACTATAGCAGTTGGAATCAAGTTCAATAGTGTTTCATAGCGATTGTTGCTCTCTTCTAGGAATGCTTGCTGCTGCTCATATTTTTGCAATACGGTTTTAAAACTCTCTACGGACTTGGCAAGATCCAAAAAGTAGGGGTCATTGGTTTTAGGCGTTTCTATGGCATTGTTACCAAAAGACAGGTCCTTCAGAGCACTGGTGAATTTATGCAGGTCAAAAGACATCCTATGTGAAATGAATAAGCCTGCCAGAATCGTCAGCCCTATCGTGAATAGAATGAATATTGGCATCCATGTGCTGTATAAAGACTTTTCGAGTAGCACTGAATTCAAGGTTAACTGGGTGATGAAATGGTTCGATAGACCAATCAATAGGTGGTTGACTTCCCCTAATGCTTCACTGGTTTTATTGAATTTTTGCTGTGCAAGAGACAGGTCGTTTGAAGTCAATTCAATGCTATCTAAGGTATGGCTGACATAGATTGAAAACACCTCTTTTATGATTGGGCGCATCGGGTGTTCAAATTCTTGATGCATCAGTTTTTCAAAACTATCTTGTATTTCTACAACTTTGGCGATAATTTCCTTTTTTGATGCGTTGAAGTTAGAGTCATTTTGTTGTTTGGCGCTATCGATCAGGTGTTGGAGCTGGTTTTGGTTTTTGGTCATCAACAGACTGATTCGGCTGATTTCACCAACAATGGGCAAGTTGCTTTTTTGCAGTTCGGTGAGGCTGGATTTATTCTTTTCGAACTCGTAGTTTTGGAAAATATAGAGAGATATCATCAAAATTCCAGCGATGACTGGTGCGATAAGGAATCTGGAGCGTAATGAAATGTATTTAAGAATAACCATTGTTGACCTTTTACTCGGCTTTCAGCGGAATCATGAAGCTGAATCGGCTATCATTTTTCCGGTAAAATTTAGAGTTGTGTAAAATTAATTATCATATTTAATGATAATCATTTTCAATTATACACAATTATCATTAACACTTGCGTGAAAGTAAGGTTTCAATCTTTAACTAAGGGGGGAGATAAATGGGTTGGTCTGCTTGGGCTTTAGATAATTTATGGTTGGTGGCGGGTGGTTCGCTGCTGCTAAGTTTTGCGTTACATTTTGCCATTACTTGGCTGTTTAAAAACTCTGGTAATACGGTGTCAGAGCAATCCAATAAAGATAGTTAAGTCAATTTGAATTGATTTGCTTCAATTGTCGAGGCCTGGGTATTATCGGTTTACCAGGCCTGGTAGATTGGTTTACAAAACAGTCGTTGGAAAACTTTTAGTTAACCTTTAATTGGGTTCAGATAACGCTGACGTTTTTTCGGTTTGAGTTTGTCGAGTTCAACCAGGATGAGAGCATCAATACAGTCGTT
>CAZNML010000005.1:0-50515 GCA_964574275.1 uncultured Thiosulfatimonas sp.
AGGATCATAACAACGTCAGCACCCGCTACCGCAGTTGCAACGTCTGCAGTTTTAAGGCCGTAACCTTCTGCTTTTGCAATTGAAGAAGAACCAGCACGAAGACCAACTGTTACATCAACACCTGAATCTTGTAGGTTAGCTGCGTGAGCGTGACCCTGAGAACCGAAACCGATAATGGCAACTTTCTTACCTTGGATGATTGATAAATCACAGTCTTTATCGTAATAAACTTGCATGGATATATTCCTATAGTTACTTTTTTAAAATTCTTAATTTATAGGCCGTTTGTCATCCTGTTGATCACAAACGACATTTACATACTTTTTAATTGGGGGAATTATCTACTAACCCATTACAGGTGTAAACATTTTTCTCCGCGCAGAACGCCAAGCGTACCCGAACGTACCGTTTCCAAAATAAGAGCAGAGTCGATCGCACCAATAAAGGCGTCTAATTTATTACTCTCACCCACCATCTGGATGGTATAGGTCGTGGCAGTCACATCGACGATATCGCCACGGAAGATGTCAGCCAAACGCTTATACTCTTCACGCATCTCACCGGTTGCAGAAAGCTTGATCAACATCAGTTCGCGCTCAATATGCGAACCTTCTGTCAGGTCTAAAACTTTAACCACATCAATCAGGCGATTAAGGTGCTTAACGATCTGTTCGATCTGCATCTCTGTTCCGCTGGTCACCAAAGTCAGACGAGATAGCGACTCGTCTTCGGTTGGCGCCACAGTTAAGGCGTGGATGTTATAACCACGCGCTGAAAACAGGCCGGATACACGTGAAAGAGCGCCTGATTCATTTTCCATCAACATTGAAATTACATGTTTCATCAAGACCCCCTACACCAAAATCATTTCATTAAGTCCAGCACCGGCTGGAATCATTGGGTAAACGTTTTCTTGCTGATCAGTAAGAATGTCTACAAATACAAAACGGTCTTTGTACTTATCCGAGAACACTTCATTCAACTGCTCTTGCATCGTTGCAGGATCTTCAATACGAACACCAACGTGGCCATAAGATTCTGCCAACTTGACGAAATCCGGTAGCGACTCCATATAAGACATCGAATAACGACGCTCATAGAAGAACTCCTGCCACTGACGAACCATTCCCAGGAAGCCGTTGTTCAGGCAGATTACCTTCACCGGCAAGCCATATTGCAAACAGGTTGAAAGCTCCTGGATATTCATCTGGATAGAACCTTCACCGGTAACACAAACCACCGTCTCGCCAGGGTGCGCCATCTGCGCACCCATCGCTGCCGGCAGACCGAAGCCCATAGTTCCTAAACCACCTGAGTTTAACCAGCGGCGTGGTTTATCAAATGGGTAGTACTGAGCGGCGTACATCTGGTGCTGACCCACATCTGAAGCAACATAAGCATCACCGTCGGTCGCTTTCCACAGCGCTTCAACCGCAGCCTGCGGCTTGATCTTGGAACCGGCTGTATCATAACGAAGACAGTTGGTTGCACGCCACTCTTCAATCTGTGACCACCAATCCGCCAGCGCTTCCGCATCCACCTTCTGCTCTGTTTTATCCAGAATTGCATTCATCTCTGTTAATACTTGTTTAACAGGTCCTACAATTGGAATATCAACAATGACGTTTTTAGAGATTGATGCCGGGTCAATATCCACATGGATAATTTTTGCATCCGGACAGAACTTCTCCAGATTTCCAGTGACACGGTCATCAAAACGCGAACCAATCGCAATAATCACATCACTGTTATGCATTGACAGGTTGGCTTCATAGGTTCCGTGCATCCCCAACATGCCGACAGACTGTTTATCCGATGCAGGGAAAGCACCTAAGCCCATCAGGGTTTGTGTAATTGGGAAACCAAGCTTATGCGTCAGCTCAGTGAGCTCTGCCGAAGCATCGCCTAAAACAACACCACCACCGGTATACAGAATCGGTCGCTTAGCCGCAAGCATCATCTCAACGGCTTTCTTAATTTGTCCACTATGTCCTTTTGTTACAGGCAAATAGGAGCGCATATCAACTTCTTGTGGATATACATAGGAGCTTTTGGCGTTTTGGATATCTTTTGGAATGTCGACCACAACAGGGCCTGGTCGGCCCGTTGTTGCTAAATAAAACGCTTTTTTGAGCGTATCAGCAAGATCTTCAACATTCTTGACCAAGAAGTTGTGTTTTACGATTGGTCTTGTAATACCCACAGTATCAATTTCCTGGAATGCATCTAAACCGATCAGGGCGGTAGGCACCTGACCCGTAATACATACCATTGGAATTGAATCCATGTAAGCCGTTGCAATCCCAGTTACGGCGTTAGTTGCCCCTGGGCCTGAAGTTACAAGTACCACTCCTGGTTTACCTGTAGAGCGCGCATAGCCATCCGCAGCATGTACTGCCGCTTGTTCATGACGCACCAAAATATGATTTAATTTTTTAGCGTCGGTATCCAGGGCATCATAGATAGGCAGTACTGCCCCACCTGGATAACCCCACATATGCTCTACTCCCTCGTCCTCTAAATAGTTTATAAGGATTTGGGCACCAGTCATTTCCACAACCATGGTCCTCCATTAAGACTTGACGAATCAATTGCTTAATCCCCCGCTATTTTCAGGGGTAAGGCAGAATTTTTCGTCAAGTTTGAACGTTTTAAATATCCGCCTATTATTTAGGCGGGAAAACATTGAATTATATAAAATTTTGAGACTTTTTAAAACCGTAAAGCGATTTAAATACAACTAAATAGGTCGATTAGAGAGGGAATCAGGATAAATTGATTGTAAAGTTAAAATGCCAAACAGAAAAAAAGGCGCTAAAAGCGCCTTTTTTATAATAGATAAAATTTTGTGATCTGAAAAATTAGATACGTTTCAGTCTTGCGCCAGCAACCATGCTTAACACACCAAAACCAAGTACCATTAAAGCAGCTGTATTTGGCTCTGGTACTGGAGAAGCTACACTTTCCACCGCTTCTACCGTTGTCTCATCGGTCATCGGCTGATTCGCTTGTTCCAAAGCACTAACCGTCAAATCACACTCTTGCAATGCGATAGAGTCTAACTCTTTATTTTGTACGCAACTTGCTTCTAGTTCAAACTTCAATTCTGCTGGAGCAATCTCTGTACTGGCATTAGCAGTACCTAGTGAAAACATTGCGACAACAAAAAGACTCTTAACAATTGCTGCTTTCATAATGATGGAACCTTTCTAAATATAACTATTCGATAGACCATTAAGAACGCTGCACAGCATCTCTAGTTAAAATAGTAAACCGAGATGTGATACCCACTTCACCCGATTCGCATCGAGGTCAGTTTCTTAAACTTCAAATACATTATACAAAAACCATGCGGTGCCGATACTGTACTTTAGTACATAATGCGAAATTAAACCCATAGTCTTTACTTAAACAGGTGAGTTCGATAGTGGTTCAACTCATCAATCGACTCCATAATATCGGCCAGTGCCAAATGGGCGCCACTCTTTTTATGAGACTGATAAACCAATGGCGACCAGCGGCGCGCCAACTCTTTCAAAGTACTGACATCTAAATTGCGATAGTGAAAAAACTGCTCCAGCTTCGGCATCTGCTCCACCATAAAACGTCGATCCTGGCAGATACTGTTACCGCACATCGGTGACTTGCCAGCCGGTACATAGTCTTTTAAAAACTCAATCGTTAAACGCTCGGCCTCCTGCATATCAATCAGACTCTGCTGCACTCTTTGCGTCAGGCCTGAATTACCATGGTGCGTGGTACACCACTCATCCATCAGATCCAAATCCTGCTGTGGCGTCTGTATGGCAATGACCGGCCCCTCTGCCAACACATTTAACTCGCTGTCAGTCACCACGGTAGCAATCTCAATGATACGGTGTGTTTTTGGATCCAGTCCGGTCATCTCCAGGTCGATCCAAATTAAATTTTTATCAGACTTCATAATGCGTTCTCTTTTTAAATGCTTTTCTTTTACAATATAGAGCTATCTTAACCTAATAACTGTATAAGCTAAAAGACTGATAACTATGAACTGGATTACTCAACTTTTCCTGACCGCTTTGATCCTGAATCTGATGATCGAAGTTTGGTTAAACATTAAAAACCAATTTCATATCGCTGTTAACCGCAAGCAGGTTCCGCCGGAATTCAGCGACGTTGTCACTCTAGAAGCCCATCAAAAAGCGGCGGATTACAGTCGCGCCAAACTGAAACTGGGACGCATGACGCTGTTTTTTGATGCCGCTATTTTAGGCTTTATGACCATTGGTGGCGGGTTTCAGGAAATTTATAACTACTGGCTATCGATCGAGATGGACCCACTGTGGCGTGATGTCGCATTTTTACTGTCGACCCTTTGGCTGCTGTCGCTACTGCACCTGCCGTTTTCGGTGATCAGCACCTTTAGAATTGAGGAACAGTTCGGCTTCAATAAAACCACGGCGGGCAAGTTTGTCAGTGATCTATTGAAACAGTGGGCTCTGATGATTGTTTTAGGTGTGCCGCTGATCTGGGTAGTACTGTCAATTATGACTTCCTTCATTGATGATTTATGGTGGCTATATACCTGGATTGTATGGATGGGCTTCCAGTTCACCCTGCTTTGGGCTTACCCTAAATGGATTGCACCGATCTTCAATAAGTTCACGCCGCTTGAAGATGAAGAGATGAAAACCCGCATTAACAATCTACTTGAGCGTACCGGATTTGAATCAAATGGCATCTTTGTGATGGATGGCTCATCACGCTCCGGTCACGGTAACGCTTATTTTACCGGTATGGGTAAAAACAAACGCATTGTCTTCTTTGATACCTTATTAGAAAAACTGACCCCCGAAGAGGTCGAAGCGGTATTAGCGCATGAACTTGGACACTTTAAGCACGGCCATATTAAGAAGCGCCTGATTGAGAGTACCGTTTTAACCCTGGCCGGTCTTGCTCTGCTGGGCTGGCTGGTGCAGCTGCCTGAGTTCTATAACGGCTTAGGCATGAGCACTCACACCCCGGTTGCCGCGCTACTGCTGTTTATGACCGCTGTGCCGACCATGTTCTTTTTTATGGGGCCAATCAGCGCTCTAAAAAGCCGTAAACACGAGTTTGAAGCGGACGCGTTTGCCGCGGAACATGTTGGCTCGGAACATCTGGTCTCTGCGTTACTGAAGATGTATCGTGATAACGCCAGCACCCTAACACCGGACCCAAGCTACTCGGCATACCACGACAGTCATCCGCCGGCTAAAATCCGTATTGATCACTTAAACTCTCTGCCACCAACTGCGCAGGACATTTCTCTAGAGGTAAAACAGAAATGACGATTGAACAAACCCCTCTTTCAGAACTATTAAACCAACACTGTGAAGAGATCAATAAGGGCACTAAAGCCCTTATTATCCCAGCAATTGAAAGCAACCTGAGTCAGCTAGAGGGCTGGGAAGCACCATTGAACTATGCTGAGATCAACAAAACCTTTAGCTTTAAGAACTACCATCAAACCATCGCCTTTGTGAATGCTGTGACCTGGATTGCCAACAAAGAGGACCACCACCCTGAAATCTGCTTTGGTTATAACCAGTGTAAAATCACCTTAACCACTCACAATGCCAAAGGCCTGACCATGAATGACATGATTATGGCGGCCAAAATCAACGCGCTACTGGACTAATACCGGCTTATGGCTAAACGTAAACTCACAACTCAGCAGAAACGTCGTGTTCGAGGCAAACGCAAATCAACCGGTCTGAATAAACAGGCCGCGGATCAAACTAACGACAAGAGTTTACTCGGCCCCGAACAGGAGGGCTTGATTATTACCAGTTTCGGTAAACGCGTGCTGGTTGAGGGAGCAGACGGCCAAACCTACAACTGTGCCATCCGTCAGCACTTAGGCAAGCTGGTCGCCGGTGATCGGGTCATCTGGCAAACGGATGTCGAGCCACAAAGCGGTGTGGTGAGCAGTGTCCTGCCACGAACCCACGAACTGAGCAGGCCTGGTTTTCGCGGACAGACCCGCATGGTGGCCGCCAATATCGACTTTATCGGGGTAGTCACCCCGGTGGTGCCAGGCATCCATCCTGATATGATTGATCGTTATTTAGTCGGCGCCAAACAGCTGGATATCCCGGTGGTAATTATTATCAACAAGGTCGATCTGATTGAGTCCGATGAGCACTGGGAGGCCATTGCCGAACTGCTCGAACCCTACGACGCAATGGGGGTAGAGCTAATCCCCGCCTCGATTATCTCCAATGAAGGTCTTGAAGAGCTGCGACACTTTATGTCACATAAAAATTCGGTATTTGTCGGTCCCTCTGGTGCTGGTAAATCGTCGCTGATCAATGCACTGATACCTGATCTGGATATCCGCGTTGGACAGCTGTCTGAAGCTTCCGGACTTGGGAAACACACCACTACCAATAGTATCCTCTACCACCTGCCTGAATCGCAACCCGGTCTGAATGACGGTGGTAACTTGATTGACTCTCCGGGTGTGCGCCAGTTTAGTCCAACCCCCTGCTCTCTGGCAGAGCTTGAGAGCATGTATCCAGACTTTGAAGCGTATTTAGGGCAGTGCAAATACAATAACTGTACTCACACTATCGAACCAAACTGTGCGATTAAAGAAGCGGTGGAACGCGGTGACATCGCTTATTCACGTTACCAGAGCTTTCAGCGTTTGCGGGAGGAGTTTAAAGAGGCGGAAGCGGGCCACAGTTAATTAGCCAGCGCCATAAAGTTTTATGGCTCATAGGGCTGGGTCGAAACCCAGACGGAGACGCCGTACAACAGCAGCGTACTTCCCCAGATCGCCACCACCCAAAACAGAAACACCAAACCAATGTGCTTTGGCCTGTTGATCACCTTCAAAACCAACCAACTAATTGCCGTCATCACTACGACGATTATCCATAATCTAAACAAGGTTAAACCCCTTTATATACGTGCTTTTCAGTAATAATTTGAGCTACTAAATCAAACTGTTTTACTTAATTTTTATAACTTTATCAAAGATTTCAATCGAAACTTAGGATTTTATTCACAATATGCGTTTTATTTCAGCATTACTCAAGGTTTCCATATTGACTCCAAAGAGCATATCGCTTGTAATAGGCACCAGGGTAAAAACCCGAACTTTTATTAAAAGTGCTTTAGGAGAGTACATTATGAAAAACACAATGATTGCTTTAGCAACTGCTGGTTTAATTTCTTTTGGTTCAGCTGCACAAGCTGGTGATGCAACTGCTGGTCAAGCAGCTTACGCTACATGTGTAGGTTGTCACGGTGCTGCTGGTGAAGGTGGTGTTGGTCCTAAGCTAGCTGGTCAATCAGCTGCTGACGTTGCGGACAAACTACGTAAGTACAAAAATGGTGAGCAAGTTGGTCCTATGACTTCAATGATGGCTCCAATGGCTGCTGGTCTTTCTGACGCAGACATCGACAACATTGCTGCTTACACAGCTTCTATGTAATCTCATAGAAACGTTGCTGAAAACCGCCCCAGGCTTAGCCCTCGGGCGGTTTTTTTATATCTGGACAAACCTGAACAAGACCAAAATCTCTATATTTAATAATACCTTAAGAAAATCAATGGTTGATTTAATAGCCCAATAAGCGTATTCTATGCGCAGATTTTTTTAACCCCTTTAATTTATTAACCATAACTATGGAAGAGAAAACGATGAAAAAAACGATGTTTGCTTTAGCTACTGCGGGTCTTATTTCTTTGAGTTCAGCGGCTCAGGCTGCTGATGTAGCAGCTGGTCAAGCGGCTTACGCTTCTTGTGCAGGTTGTCACGGTGCTGCTGCTGAAGGTGCTATGGGTCCTAAAATGGCTGGTGTTGCTGCTGCTGATACAGCTGCTAAACTACGTAAGTACAAAAATGGTGAGCAAGTTGGTCCTATGACTGCAATGATGGCTCCAATTGCTGCAGGTCTTTCTGATGCTGACATCGAAAACATCGCTGCTTACACAGCTGGCCTATAATTCAATATTTGAATTACAGACGTCAAACCGCTCACAGGGAAACCTTGAGCGGTTTTTTTTTGCTTTTTTTCTGAGTTAAAGCGAGATAATCTGCAACGATTAGCCTAGCGGGCTTGACCCAAAGGCCAACTTAGATTTAAATGGCACCGATAATCAAAATAATGATAGGAATAGAACAATGAAGAAATTATTAGTTGCTACTTTAACAACTGGTTTACTACTTTCAGCCTCTGCTCAAGCGGCAGAAGCGCCTGCTAAAGCGAAAACTTGTGTAGGTTGTCACGGTGCAGATGGAAACAGCATGGTTCCTAACTTTCCAAAACTGGCTGGACAGCACGCCAACTACCTGGAAAAAGCCCTAAAAGACTTCCGTGACGGTTTCCGTCAAGACGCAACCATGGCAGCGTTTGCTAAAGGTTTAAGCGATCAGGAGATCAAAGATCTTGCGGCTTACTACGCTTCACAGACTGCAAAATAATCTGCAGAAAACAATCAGGCCTGCTCATTTTTGAGCAGCAATAAAAAAAGGCGCTCATTGAGCGCCTTTTTTGTTTCTGGATAGGGGTTAAAGCAGAACCTTCTCCACCCCACCATTTTCGAGCTTTTTAGCAAACTCTTTGTTCCACTTGTCGCCATAACGGTTTTTCATTAACTCAACCACAATATAGTCGGTGTCCATACCGGTATTCTCTTGGTAACGACCCAAACCTTGCTGACAAGCCGGACAAGAGGTTAATACCTTAACGCTGTCATCTTTGATCTTGTCTTTACCGGTTAGCTCAATCAAACCTTTTTTCAGCTCAGCCTCTTTTCTAAAACGTAACTGGTTGGCAATATCCGGACGTGCCGTGGCCAGAGTACCCGCCTCACTACAGCAGCGATCGGAAGCCAATACTTCCGCCTGCAACAGATCCTTGGCAACCTCGGTACCATCCATCTCTTTCATCGGATCGTGACAAGGTGCATGGTAAAGATACTGTTTACCAGTCGAGTTTTCTAAGCCCATGCCTTTTTCAGTCAGGAACTCATGAATATCCATCAGACGGCAACCCGGGAAAATCTGCTGGAACTCATACTTAGTCAACTGGTCGTAACAGGTACCACAAGAGACAATCACCGTGGTGATATCCATATAGTTCAGAGTGTTCGCTACTCGGTGGAACAGCGCGCGGTTCTCAGTGGTGATCTGCGAGCTCTTCTGTGCCAGACCTGCCGCAGCCTGAGGGTAACCACAACACAGGTAACCCGGTGGCAGGATTGTCTGTACACCGGCATCATACAGCGAAGAGATGGTCGCTAAACCGATATCACTAAATAGACGCTCTGAACCACAACCAGGGAAATAGAACACCGCTTCTGAGTCCTCTGTGGTCTTGGCAGGGTCACGTACAATCGGTACATGCGTATTGTCTTCCAAGCCAAGTACCTTACGGTAACTACTCTGGTTTGGCCCTGTATTTAGAGGCTTACGCACAAAGTTAATCACCTGCTGCTGCACCGGAGCCGGCTGACTGGTGCTGGCAGGCAATGCCTTTTTGCGTTCCACCAGGCCTGACCACTTAGCGAACTTATGCCCCAGCGTCGTGAAGCGTGATCCCCAACCGATCATGGTTTTACGTAACAAACCGATCGTAAACGGGTTGGTGGTATTCAAGAAGTAGATCGCCGCTTTCACCATCCAGCTAGTTCGCTTCTGTCCCATATTGGTCAGAATGGTACGCATACGGATAGAGACATCACCAAAATCGATATCTACCGGACACGGTGTCGCACACTTGTGACAAGTGGTACAGTGATCTGCCACATCATTCATCGCATCAAAGTGGTTCAAAGAGATACCACGACGCGTCTGCTCTTCGTATAAGAAAGCCTCAATCACCTGTCCGGTCGCCAAAATTTTGTTACGCGGTGAATAGAGCAGGTTTGCACGCGGGATGTGCGTCTGACACACCGGCTTACATTTACCACAGCGCAGACAGTCTTTAATGTCATTATTCAGCTCATCCAGTTCACTGGCTTCCAGAATCAATGCTTCCTGCTTAACCAGACTCAATGCCGGCGTATAAGCACGTTGCAGACCTGAACCCGGCATCAACTTACCTTTGTTAAATCGACCATCCGGATCCACCTCGTTTTTATAGTCAACGAAAGCTTCAATCTTCTCTTTTTCCAGGAATTGGAACTTGGTGATACCAATACCATGCTCACCAGAGATAACGCCACCTAGACGATGCGCAATCTCCATAATGCGATCGACCACCAGGTCGGCATTATGAATCATCTCGTAGTTACCGGAGTGCACCGGAATATTGGTATGAATATTTCCATCACCGGCGTGCATATGCAGAGCGACAAACAGACGTGCATTACGCTTTTCAAAATGCAGCGCTTTCAACTTCTCCATCATCGGTTCAAAGTCATGCCCCATAAAGGTCTCTTTAAAGAAAGTCAGCACTTCAGCCTTATAAGAGATGGTTAACTGACGACGCAGAATCAGATTAAGTAGCGTATCACCTGACTGAATCAACTGCTCCACGCCCTCAGGATAGAGTTGAGTACAGTCCGCAGCCGGTTTGTCCAGACTATTTAGGATCTCGCTCCAACGATCACGCACCGCATTCAGGTGTGCACGGGTATCCTCGACTTTGCCACTGAAATAACTCGCTGGACCATGAGTATCTTCAAAGTCGTCTTCCTGATCAAACTCGACAATGGTTTTGCTGAAGTAATCACAGATTGAGTCCAGAATTTCAAGTTTGTTCTTGATCGACTCTTCGATATTAATGCGTTCAATCTCAATGTTGTACTCATTCAAACGCTCAAGCGGAATAACCACATCTTCATTAATCTTAAAGGCATTGGTATGGGCAGAGATGGCCGCCGTTCTGGAACGGTCTGCCCAGAATCGCTTACGAGCCTCTTCGCTGACGGCAATAAAACCTTCCGCGTCTCGCTTATTAGCCAGTTCCACAATCTCATTACAAGTCTGCGCGACTTCAAAACCGTTCTCTCCACAGACGTCTGCCAACAGAATCATCTTCGGCAGCTCTTTACGGTTGGCCTTGGTATTGTATTTGACCGCCTTAATATAGCGATCATCCAAGTGCTCCAATCCGGCCAGCAAGATACCTTCCTGCTTCTTTTTCTCAATATATTCGGTGATTTCAACAATCGCCGGCACCGCCAGGCTTAAGTCTGTACCAAAGAACTCCAGACAAACTGTACGCGTGTGACTCGGCATACGGTGTACCACAAAACGCGCAGAGGTAATAATGCCGTCACAGCCCTCTTTCTGCACACCCGGCAGCCCGCTTAAAAACTTATCGGTAACATCTTTACCTAAGCCCACTTTACGGAAAGAGGCACCCGGCATCTCTAATACTTTTGGCTCTCCAATAGGTGTCTTGCCATTAGTTTGGTACTTTTGAACTTCAAACGTCACCGTTTTCTGATCTTGCAGCTTGCCCAGATTATGGTTGATACGCTTAATTTCCAGCCAGGTTGCATCTGGCATGACCATCTTCCAAGAAGCCAGGTTATCCAGCGTGGTTCCCCACAGAACCGCTTTTTTACCCCCGGCATTCATGGCGATATTCCCACCAATACACGATGCATCCTGCGAAGTTGGGTCTACGGCAAATACATAACCAAACGCTTCCGCCTGCTCAGACACGCGGCGCGTTACCACACCCGCACCGGTTTGAATGGTTGCTACCTTACCAATACCTGGCAATTCAACCTGTTCCACCAGACTCAAGTACTCTAGCTTTTCGGTATTGATTACAATAGAGTCCGGGTGCAGAGGAATAGCACCACCGGTGTAACCGGTTCCGCCCCCACGAGGAATCATGGTTAAACCAAGTTCGATACACGCCTTAACAATATAGGCCACCTCTTCTTCCGTATCAGGAGAGACCACAGCCAGCGGCAGCTCAACACGCCAGTCGGTCGCATCGGTGGCATGCGATACACGAGCCAGACCGCCAAAATCGATATTGTCATTTCGGGTCAGTTTTGACAGCTTGCGGCGCACTTTAGCTCTTAAAGAGATCTGTTGCGGGAACCAGTCGCTGAATGCCTGCACGGAATTACGCACAGACAGCAACAGGCCTGCCGCTGTCTCATTGCCATTCAGACGCTTCTCAACCTGCTTAAGACGGTGATTCAAAGCATCGATCAACCCCTTGCGGCGTTTCGGATTCTCGATCAGGTCATCCTGAATATATGGGTTTCGTGTCACCACCCACATATCGCCCAATACCTCAAACAGCATGCGTGCAGATCGCCCTGTCCCTCTTGAATCACGTAGGGACTCAATGGTGTTCCAACCCGACTCACCCAAAAATCTCAGAACGATCTCACGATCTGAAAACGAGGTGTAGTTGTATGGAATTTCACGAATGCGTTTTGCCGGATTTGGACTCATAGTATTGTCAAAACTCTTTTGTAAGTCTGGATAAAAGTCCGGCCATCACTCACTGTTTACGACCGGACTTCAGGATTTTTAAAGGTTGCAGATTATAAACTTAAATCGCAACTCAAACTGTTAAGTAATGTTTAAAGCCTCAATAGGCTCTGCCAGATTATGTTCTGCGTTTCTGTGGACGTTTTTTCTTTTTCTTGAATTGACCCGCGTCACTGTCCTTTCGACGTAGACGCTCTTTTAGGTTATTTTTACGCCCCTCAAATGGGTTTGCCGTCACTTTATAATCAATGCTAACCGGTGTTCCAACCCACTTAAATGCTTTACGAAAAACATTCATCAAATATTTGGTGTAGGCAGCAGGCAGACGGTCTACCTGGGTACCATGGATAATAACTCTAGGCGGATTAAGACCACCCAAGTGCGCATAGCGCAATTTAACGCGACGTCCACTGATTAACGGAGGCTGGTGTTCCAGTACCGCCTGCTCAAGTACGCGGTTCAAGTCTGAAGTTGAAACACGTTTCATTGACGCTTGATAAACCTGGTTGACCGTCTTAAACAGATCACCGACACCGGTACCATGCAGTGCAGAAATCAGGTGCTGCTTGGCGTACTCCGCGAACTGTAGACGGAAGCTCAACTCATGCTTTACTTTTTTACGCTGCTCAGGGGTTAAGTTGTCCCACTTATTAATGGCAAGTACCAAACCACGACCAGACTCTATCGCCAGGCCTAAAAGTGTTAAGTCCTGATCTGTTAAACCTTCCGAACCATCAATCACTAAAATAACGGCATGGGAGTCGCCCATCGCTTCAATCGCCTTGACGATACTGAACTTCTCAACTTTTTCAGAGATGTTCTTACGGCGGCGAACCCCTGCTGTATCGATCAGGGTGTACTCTTGACCATCGCGTTCAAACGGAACATAGATACTGTCTCGTGTCGTGCCGGGCATATCAAAGGCCACCACACGCTCTTCGCCGATCATGCGGTTAATTAACGTCGATTTCCCCACATTTGGACGGCCGATAACAGCAACTCGGATTCCTGGGTGGTCATCCAGCTCCAGTTCATCTTCATCAAACTTCTCAGGAATCTTGTCTAATACATGATTGACACAAGCCGCCACGCCGTCACCGTGAGCGGAAGAGATCGGCAACGGCTCACCTAAACCTAAATGGAAAAAGTCGGATTTAGCAACATCGTGATCATAACCTTCGGTTTTATTGACCACTAACTGTACAATCTTGTCGAACTGACGCACATAGTTGGCGATCACTTCGTCACCATGGGTAATCCCCTGGCGACCGTCAACCAGAAACAGTACCGCATCCGCCTCTTCTAACGCGGCCTGTACCTGGCCCGCCATTAACGGATCTACGCCATCGCTTTCGCCACTCAAACCACCGGTATCGACCACGATATATTCCGAATGTCCTAAACGCCCTGTACCATACTGACGGTCACGGGTCAGTCCCGGATAGTCGGCAACAATCGCATCTCGGGTACGCGTTAAACGGTTAAATAAAGTAGATTTTCCGACATTCGGTCGCCCTACTAAAGCGATTACTGGTTTACTCATTCTTTACTCTTTATCCTGCTTGGCTTTCTGCAGCTCGGCTCTGAATGCTGCCAAGTCAGATTGCTCTACATGATAACTATTAATGGTTCCCTGCTGATCCAACAGGTATAAACTGTCACCGTCGACCAGAGCTTGCAGAACATGGTTTTCATCACCATAGTCATTACTATGCTTTGCGCGTGACTCCAGGGTTCCTTGTAACTTATTGATCCAGTGCACATAACCCAAACCATCAATCGCCAACAGACTGTCTCGGTGTGTTTTCAGATCACCCAATGAACGGTATTTAAGTCCCTCTTGCGTCCACAGACGTGTTCCATTTGATAGATCATAGGCGTGGATTAGATCATCTTCATCAACAGCATAAATCGCCTGCTCATCCACCACAAAGTCGCGGAAACCAGACAGGTCCTCAGCATAGAACAGATTACCGCTCTGAGGACTCATTGCTACTAACTTACCGTGATAACCTAAGGCGATCAGACGGTCATCTTTCATAACTAGAGAGGCCTGAACATCAACCAAGCGCTCTAAATCAGTGCGCCCTCTTGGAATGGCAATCTGACTCTCCCATAGACTTTTACCTGAGTCTGCCTTGAACGCTTCGATACGACCAGTCTCCCAACCCACATAGAGTACACCCTGATCATATAGAACCGGACTCGCCCCTCTTAATGACAGATTCGGGATCTGACGCTGGCTGACCCAGATCACTTTACCACTGGTCAAACTTAACGCATACAGACGACCGTCTACCGTACGGGTATAGATTTTACCTTCCGCGATCGCAGGGCGACTCAGCACCTCACTCGATACCTGAGTCTGCCATAGCACATCACCAGTGGTTTTATCTAATGCAACCACCTTGCCCTTTGCGGTTCCGACAATCAGACGCTCGTTATGCAGGCTCGGACCGGAGATCACTTTTTCCGACAGTTTACTTTGCCAAATGACCTGATCGGTCCAACGACTTTGATTCTGTATCTTAAATGCTGAAACCGTACCCTGAAGATCGGCGGTATAAACGGCTTGACCATCTTCAGCAATATTTAACCCCTCACCATCAAAAACAGGCATCGCACTTAAACTGACTTTCCAGTTATGTGAGAGTTGTAACGGTGAATCTAAAGTGTCCAACTGTGCCGGTACACGAACAACCTTGGAAGATGAACAAGCCGTCACTCCCGCGATCAGGGTAGTCAAAATTGCAGTACGTAATACGTTCACTAATAAAATCCTGTTGATTAAAGCTTATTACTTAGGCAGGTCATCTAGTTGGATCTGCGCTAAACCTTTTAGTGTTTTAGATGCGTCAATGTTGTCAACCACATTGGTGAATGCTTCAGCAGCCTTTGACATATCATTTTGAGCCAGGGCCAACAGACCCAGCAGATAGTCAAAATGCCCTTTTTCAACCGGTAAAAGCTGCTGTGAACTGATCTGGTCCAATACCATTTGAGCCTGATCATACTGTTTTTGGTCGGCAAGTACGCGAGCTAAACGCATCATGGCTGTACGTTTTAACGTCGCATCCTGAGCGTGGTCATTAACCCACTGCAGGTGCTGTTGCGCTTCCTCAGTTTCACCTTTTGATAAACTGTATTTCGCCATCAACATAGCCGCGGCTGCAGCATATGGGCTTTCCGGCTGTTCCTGCATCAACTTCAGAGCTTCACGCGATACCTCACCAAAGGTACCTTGCTGCATATTCAGTTGCATTACCTCAAACAGCGATGAGGCATTGGTAGCCTGAACACGGTTATAGTTATCCCAGTAACGCCAACCCGAGAAGATCACCACAAAAATCAAGATGGAAGTCAGTAACGAGGTTCCATTCTTTTTCCACCAGGACTTAATGGCTTCTACTTGTTCTTCTTCTGTTTCATAACGACTCATAACAATGAATTCCTATTCACTAATAGCTAACTAATAATACTTTTACAATACTGAACGCAGATAGTCGGTCAGCTCGTCCCACTTAACCGTCTGCTGTTCACTCTTATCACGCAGAGGTTTTACAGCAACGACTTGCTGCTCTATCTCCTGCTCTCCGATCACCACCGCATAATGCGCACCGGATTTATCCGCTTTTTTAAACTGACTTTTAAAGCTACCGCCGCCACAGTTCATCTGAACATTGATATCCGGCAGATCTTCACGAATCTTTTCAGAAATAATCAGGCCTGGGCGCTGTACATTGTCGCCCACCAGAACCATATAAACATCCGGTGAAGCGTGGGCTGGTACCAGCTGCTTATCAATCAATAGAGCTAATAGACGCTCCATTCCCATGGCAAAACCAACTGCAGGCGTCGGTTTACCACCAATCTGCTCAACCAAACTGTCAAAACGGCCACCGGCACAGACCGTACCCTGTGCACCTAACTCTGTAGTAATCCATTCAAATACCGTACGGTTGTAATAGTCCAGCCCGCGAACCAGATTAGGATTGACGACATATTCAATGCCTAGATCATCCAAATAGGTTTTTAGCGCTTCAAAGTGCTCTATCGACTCGTCATCTAAATGATCGATTAATTTAGGCGCACCAGCGACCACATCCTTCATTGCCGGGTTCTTTGTATCCAGAATTCTCAGCGGATTTGACTGTAAACGACGGACACTGTCCTCATCCAGCTGGTCATGATGCTGTTCAAAATAAGCCACCAATACATCTCGATAAGCTGCTCTCGCCTCTTGGCTGCCTAAGGAGTTAATCTGTAACTCAAGATTATCTAAACCTAACTTGTCCCACATACGTGCAGACAAGGCGATCAGTTCCGCATCAATATCCGCATCATTTAATCCAAATACCTCTACACCAAATTGGTGGAACTGACGGTAACGCCCACGCTGTGGACGCTCATAACGGAACATCGGCCCATTATAAAACACCTTTTGAATCTGGTTATGCAACAAGCCATTTTGAATCATTGCGCGCACGCAACCTGCCGTTCCTTCCGGTCGTAATGTCAAACTCTCATCATTACGATCTGCAAAGGTGTACATCTCCTTTTCAACGATATCGGTTACTTCACCAATAGAACGAGCAAACAGCTCGGTTTTTTCTACGATCGGCAAACGAATCGACTGATAACCGTACTGTTTCAATGTTTGCTGTGCTGTCTCCAACAAGTAATCAAAGGCTTCCACCTCTGCACCGTATAGATCATTCATGCCACGAATGGCTGAAATCTGTTTTGCCATAAATCTTATTAAACTCTTTATTCTAAAATTAAAACTAATAAATTAATTAATGCACTGCTTACATGAACATTGACGCTAGACCAGAAAACACCAGCAGGGCAATGATCAGTAACAGCCATTTGCCAGCACCCGCTCTTATCATCGGTTTCGGTGCTGGGTACTGAAAACGGCTCATTGACTTCAATTCACTGCCAACACCTTGCCCCTCTGGGAATTCACTCTCATAAACAGCGATATCAACCCCTAAGAACTGAGCATAATTTCTAACATAACCGCGCTCAAATGCCGTCATCTCCTGCAAGACCAGCGATTCACTCTCTAATTTCTGCAGCTGCGGCAAGGTCAAATTCAGTGCTTGTGCCACCTCATCCTGGCTGAGTTTTTTAGCATCACGCGCCTGAGCAAACTTATGACCTAAAGACATGACACTATTTTGGGTATCCAGCTCACTCATAATTAAAACCTAATTAAGCGATTCCGCCTGATCAAACTGAACTCGGTGCAGAGTACGTTTGGTACGGTCTTTTACCTTACCGGCAAGCTGCCCACAGGCCGCATCAATATCTTCACCACGTGTTTTACGCACCGTACAATTGAGACCAACTTCAGCCAATCTATCTTTAAAACGATGAATCGCATTATTTGATGAACGCTTATAGTCGGTATTCGGAAACGGATTAAAGGGAATCAGGTTGATCTTACAAGGCAAGTCACCCAACAAATTAATCAACTGTTCAGCATGCTCTAAACGATCATTAATCTTATCCAGCATCACATACTCAATGGTGACATGTTTTTTACTGTGACCACCCTCAACAAAACGATGGAGTGCCGGCATCAACTCTTCCAGAGGATATTTGATATTGATCGGCACTAAAATGTCTCGCAGTTCATTATTCGGTGCATGCAGGGAGATCGCCAAACTGACATCAACCTCCTCTTTAATCTTATCAATCGCCGGAACAATTCCTGAAGTACTGATTGTCACACGTCGCTTAGACAGACCATAGGCATAATCATCCATCAGGATACGCGCCACCGGGAATACATGGGTTACGTTCAATAAGGGTTCGCCCATCCCCATAAATACCACATTGGAGATACGGCGTTCCTCTTTAGGTTTACAGCCCAAAGCTTTATTGGCCACCCACATCTGCGCAATAATTTCCCAGTTTTCCAGGTTTCGATTAAAGCCCTGTTGTCCGGTCGAACAAAAGGTACACTCTAAGGCACAGCCAACCTGTGAAGAGATACACAGGGTACCGCGATTCTTTTCCGGAATAAAAACCGCTTCAACACTATTATGATTATCAACCTCTAACAACCACTTAATGGTGCCGTCATTCGATAACTGTTCGGCAACAATTTTAGGGGTACGCACCTGAGCAACCTGCTTTAACTTCTCTCTTAAAGCTTTACTCAGGTTGGTCATCTCATCGAAATCACTAACACCGTGCTGATGAATCCACTTCATAACCTGGGAGGCGCGGAAAGGCTTTTCTCCAATTTCAGAGAAATAGTTTTCCATGGACTCTCGATCCATACCCAATAAATCAACCTTATCTGTCACCGCACTACTCACATCTAACTTTGCTATACACTTTTTAATTTAGTCGCGAGCACAGAGCTCTGTCTGACTAAAAAAGTAACTAATCTCTCGGACTGCACTTTCAGGAGAATCTGATCCATGTGCCGAATTTTCACGCATAGAACGAGCAAAATCTGCACGAATCGTACCTGGCTCAGCTTTAGCAGGATCAGTAGCCCCCATCACCTCACGGTTTTTAAGAATGGCATTCTCACCTTCTAACACCTGCACAATAACCGGACCCGATGTCATATAGGCAATCAATGGTTCAAAAAAATCCCGGCCTTTATGTTCAGCATAAAACCCCTCGGCTTCAGCTCGAGTCAAACGCTTCATTTTAGATGCGACAACTCTTAAGCCATTGTCTTCCAAACGCTGAATAATCGCGCCAATTAAGTTTCTTTCAACCGCATCGGGCTTAATAATCGAAAATGTACGCTGCATATCAGATTTCCTTAAAAAAACAGTTGTCATATTCTAACAATTATTCTGCTTGACTGCAGAAAAACAAAACCCCGGAACAGAGCCGGGGTCACTGACAATAAAACTAATTTTTTCTAATGCTTACGATTTATTATAGCCAGCTTAAACAGTGAATGACTCCCCGCAACCACAGCTCTCTTTTACTTTAGGGTTTTTAAAGTCAAAACCTTCGTTCAACAGACTCTCTTTGACGTAGTCAATTTCCATACCGTCAATATTTTTCAAACTGTCTGCATCAACCACAACTTTGGTTCCAAAACTTTCAAAAACAGAGTCGCCATCCAAAATTTCGTCTGCATAATCAACCACATAAGAAAAACCTGCACAACCACTGACCTTGGTTGAAACACGAAGACCAATCCCCGCCCCTCGCTTTTCAATCATTGTTTCTACGCGCTTTGCAGCTGATTCCGTTAAGGTAACGGCCATTGAGCTAACCTCTCATCTATCCAAAAGCAACTTCGATCTCTTTCAAACCGACTTGCTTCTTATCAATTAAATTCTGCAGTGTAATACTTTTCAAGAAAGAGTCAATTAAATCACTGAGCTCAGTCCACAACTCATGCGACAAACACTGATCACCACCATGGCAGTTGGCCTTACCACCGCACTTTCTAGCATCAATCACCTCATCCACTGCATGGATAATCTGGCTGATCGATATTTCATCCGCGCCACGACTTAATCGATAACCGCCGCCAGGACCTCGCGCACTTGAAACTAAATCCGCTTTTTTAAGCCTTGCAAACAACTGCTCTAGATAAGAGAGTGAAATCCCCTGGCGTTCAGAAATTAAAGACAAGGTAATTGGGCCTTTTTTCTGATTAAGCGCTATATCAATCATAGCGGTTACTGCATAACGCCCTTTTGAAGTTAACTTCATACCGATTTTCCCAGAAAAAATAAATTATGGCGATTATATAATAACCAAGTAATTAGCTCAAGTATTTATAACAAGCCGGCATCAGACAAGCCAACGACGGGTCTCTCTCAGCAATAACGGTTATTTTGCTTTCAAATGCGCCGCTTGCTCTGGATCACTTGGCTCGAGCACCGCATCATCAAGTTTTGGCAGGTGCATATCAATATCCTTACCGCCCATTTTCTTCAACTCGCCCGCCAGACTTTCCAAACGCTCATCCTGCGCCTGTATGTGATCAAGTAGACTGTAGATCGCTTTCTCTACCGGATCAGGTGAATCCTGTTTCACTCCATAGGCATCAAAACCGATCTTCTCAGCCATCTTGGCTCGTCGCCCCTGTTTATCGTCCTTTTTCTGCTCAACAATACGCCCAGGAATACCGACCACAGTGCGCCCGTCTGGTACCGGTTTAACGACCACTGCATTAGAACCAATACGCGCATCATCCCCGATCTCTATCGGACCCAGCACCTTAGCACCCGCGCCGACCACTACACGATCCCCCAGTGTTGGATGACGCTTGCCTTTCTGCCATGAGGTCCCCCCCAGCGTCACGCCGTGATACAGAGTACAGTCATCCCCAATCTCGGCGGTCTCACCAATCACCACTCCCATACCGTGGTCGATAAAGAAACGTTCACCAATTTTCGCTGCCGGGTGAATCTCAATACCAGTCAACCAACGGGACAGTCCTGAAAAGAATCGCGACAGCCACTTTAGGTTCTTGTTCCAAAACCAGTGCGCCAGTCGGTACCAGATAATAGCGTGCAACCCTGGATAGGTAGTCAACACCTCAAAGGTATTGCGTGCAGCCGGATCACGGTCAAACACACAACGAATATCGGATCTTAATCGTTTAAACACGGTTACCTCGCTTTACTGTTTTTTAGCTGCCTGCCTTTGAGCCGCCGTGAGAATACCACGCAAGATATCCACCTCTTTCACATCCAGTTGAGTACGATTGAAAAGTCGGCGCATACGACGCATAAAACGGGCATTTTTAGCCGGATCTAAAAATTCAATATCCTGCAAGGCCTGAAACAGGTGCTCATAAAACCCTTCCAACTGATCGGCCGTCGCTAACTCATGATTATAGCCCTTGCTGTGCACCGATTGGATCTCTGTGGCCATCAGGCACTCATAAGCAAACACCTGCACTGCAGCACTTAAGTTTAGTGAACTATAAACTGGATTGGTTGGTATGTGCGCTAAATAGTGGCACTTATCCAGCTCCGCATTACTTAGACCCGAATCCTCGCGCCCGAAGACCAGCGCGACCTCCCCTTCCTCAACCGTTGACAGCGCTAACTCTGCCGTTTCACGTACATTTAATTGCGGCCAAGAGACTTTACGCAGACGCGCACTCGCCCCCACAACGACCTTAGCACCCGCAACAGCCTCATCCAGCGTCTCAACCACTCGCGCATTGTCCAAAACATCACCAGCACTCGAGGCGCGCTGTGAAGCAACGACACTCGGAAACTCTTTTGGACTAACCAACACTAAATTGCTTAAACCCATATTTTTCATCGCACGCGCGACGCCGCCAATATTGCCAGGGTGTGAGGTCTCTACCAGTACAATGCGAATTTTTGACAGGCCTTCATGCAAAGCATAATCTTCAATCATTCTAATTTTCCGTTATAATTCTATTCCGCTCTATTTTAGCGGTTTGCTGATCAATTTTTTGGCTATATTGATCAACTTAGCTCTTTGCCCACACCAAAACAGGAAAATACCATGCACCCTATACTAAATGTCGCTACCATCGCTGCCCGCAGTGCAGGCAACAAAATCATGCAACACCTTGAAAATATCGAGCGCCTGAACATCGAGCATAAAGGGAAAAATGACTATGTAAGTGAAGTGGATAAAGAGGCCGAACAGATCATTATCCAAACCATTCAGAAGTACTACCCTGACCATAAAATACTCGCAGAAGAGAGTGGTACCAGAGGCTCTGAAACCTCTAACTTTGAGTGGATTATTGACCCTTTAGATGGCACTACCAACTTTCTGCACCAGTTTCCACAGTTCTCAGTCTCAATCGCGGTAAAAGAGAAAGGCAGGCTGATGCACGGTGTCATATTTGATCCTGTCAGGGATGAGATGTTTTCTGCAACGCGCGGAGATGGGGCCAAACTGAATAACTTCCGTATTCGAGCTACTGAGCAGAAAACACTTGATAACGCACTATTAGGCACAGGCTTTCCATACCATGATTTCACCTATATCGACAGCTATATGAACAGCCTGAAAAGCTTTATGCAATCAACAGCTGGAATTCGCCGCGCGGGCTCGGCTGCACTGGATCTGGCTTATGTTGCATGTGGACGCATTGATGGTTACTGGGAGTTCAACTTAAAACCTTGGGACATTGCAGCTGGTGCCCTGATCGCTCAAGAAGCGGGTGCCTTAGTAACCGACTTCAGTGGCGGGGAAAACTATCTAAACAGCGGCAATATCTTAACGGCCAACCCTAAACTCTATAAAGAGATGGCACAAACCCTCGCTAAAACGGTCCCGCAAGAGTTAAGAACTTAATCTCTTCGCAAAACAGGCGATTTCAAGACTAGAGGGTGCAGGACATTAACAGCGCATCCTCTCTCACCTCTTGCTGACACTGCTCCTGCTCACTCCACTGCATACTTCGATAGTAGCCCTTACGCTCGCCGTCTTTCGAAAAACCACCTTTTTGATAGAGATTCTGTGCCGCAACATTAGAGACTCGCACCTCTAAAAAGATAATCGAAAAATCACTCTCTTTTAGCTTCTCTTTCAATTTACTGAGTGCCGCTAGACCAATGCCGCGTTTTTGATAGTCAGGCGAGACACAGAAATTAAGCATATGCACCTCATCCAGCACCGTGACCATACAGACATAACCTAAAGGTTCATCAGCAGCCGAACATAAAATATAGTTCAATCCATTATCCAAACTACTGACAAAGCCCCGCTTACTCCATGGAAAAGCGTAGGCGCGCTGCTCTACCCCCATCACCCAGGGGAGATCGCCCTCCTCCATTGGTCGCAAGTAGCTAAAAGTGTGATCGGACATATTTACAAGATAACTAAGAACGTTACGGTTGATTTAAAAACGGCACAATCGTTTGGTAAAAAGACTGCTTAGCATAAGGATCGGACAACATCTGCTCAAGACCTGGAACTTCCAACACTTGCACTCCCTCAGCCAACTGCTCAGAGATTGAGTGTTCAGAGTCCATTGACAACACCCACTCAACACCTAAATCAATCACCTCTTCCATGGTAGTAAATACCGCTTCATCAGAGATTAACGCATCAGTGTCAAAAAACGCCAAAGCCTCTTCTGACCAGCCCAAGGCTCGGCAGATATTCATTAATAGCTGCCACTCCAGCTTGCTCTCATCCTCCCAGATGGAATTAAGCCCAGCACCAAGCAATACGATCGCAGCTTGCTCGGCAGCAGCCTGATTTGGCCTTTCCACAGGCATTGAGCTCACGGACTCTTCATCAACAGCCGTAGTTACTTGCTGATCATAAAGCACAGAAGACAGCTCTTCCAGACCCTCCTTCTGTGCCACTTCAGGAGCAGCCAACTGGTCATCAGCAAACTGCTGAAAATAAGCAGGCCTGCTCAAATAGTGGCTGCCGCCCAATTGATCAAACAGGCCTGGTGAAAGTTTAAGGTTAGACATTTTAAGATCTAGACGTGTGCTTGAGGATGCGCCTTGTCATCCTTGACCTGCAACTTATTCAGTGCATTGATATACGCCTTGGCGGAAGCCGTCACAATATCCGTATCCGAGCCCTGACCATTAACAATACGCCCTGCCAACTCTAAACGCACCGAGGTCTCTCCCATCGAATCGGTACCATTGGTGACATTGCTGACCGTATACAACTCCATGGTTGCGCCAGATTGCACCAGCTTCTCAATCGCCTTAAAGGTCGCATCCACTAAACCACTGCCATCTGCAACGGCAGAGTGCTCCTCGCCACACATCCACAAGGTGACTTCAGCGTGAGGTTTTTCACCGGTCTCTGCGACAGACTTTAATGAAACTAAACGATAGCTCTCATTCTCAAGGCGTTGAATCGCATTATCCGTCACCAGTGATTGCAGATCTTCATCATAGATTTCATGCTTGCGATCCGCCAGCTCTTTAAAACGAGTAAAAGCATCATTCAAATCCTGCTCGGCATCAAAGCTGATACCCAGCTCTTCCAGACGAGTCTTGAATGCATTACGACCTGAGTGTTTACCCAGCACCATCTTATTTGTGGTCCAGCCCACATCTTCGGCACGCATAATTTCATAGGTTTCTCGATGTTTAAGCACGCCATCCTGATGAATACCCGACTCGTGTGAAAACGCATTGGCCCCCACAATCGCTTTATTGGGCTGAACAGCAAATCCGGTAATCGTTGATACCAAACGAGAAGCAGGTAGAATTTCCTGAGTATTAACCCGAGTATCTACATCAAAGATGTCCTGACGAGTTTTTACCGCCATCACCACCTCTTCCAAAGCGGTATTACCGGCGCGCTCACCCAAGCCGTTAATGGTACACTCTACTTGACGTGCCCCGTTGCGCACGGCTGCTAAAGAGTTGGCTGCTGCCAAACCTAAGTCGTTGTGGCAGTGAGCAGAAAAGATCGCTTTGTCTGAATTTGGAATACGTTCGATCAACTCTTTAAACAACTGACCGAACTGATGCGGCACGTTGTAACCGACTGTATCTGGAATATTAATGGTCGTTGCACCGGCATCAATCGCCGCTTCAATCACGCGACACAAGAAATCTAAATCTGAGCGTCCGGCATCCTCAGGCGAGAACTCAACATTATCGGTATAGTTGCGGGCTTTCTTGACCGCCCAGACAGCTCGCTCCACCACCTGATCCGGAGTCATGCGTAATTTCTTCTCCATATGGATCGGTGAGGTTGCAATAAAGGTGTGAATACGCCCGGAATTTGCCGGTTTGATCGCTTCACCCGCACGCACAATATCATTTTCTACCGCACGCGCCAGACCACAAATCGTACTGTCTTTAATCACCGAAGCAACCGAATGTACGGACTCAAAGTCCCCTTCACTCGCAGCTGGGAAACCGGCTTCAATGACGTCAACCTGCAGCTTTTCAAGCTGCTTGGCAATTCGAATTTTCTCCTCCTTAGTCATTGAGGCGCCAGGACTCTGCTCGCCATCACGTAAGGTGGTATCAAATATAACTAAATGGTCTTTCATCACTCTTCCTTCCCAACAGCCTGCTCAGCTTCTTCTACAGTAGCCGTGGATTTAGACTTTTGCTGCTTGCGCAGATCCCGTGTCTTTCTTAAACCCAACAGGGTCATAACCGGGCCTGATATTGCATAAATAATAAAGATTAAAAATAAAAACAGGGCTGGCTTAATGGTAATAACTACCAAAACCAAAAGCACAATAAGAAGGGTAACAAACGGTACTTTGTCTTTCAGGTTCAACTCTTTGAAGGAGCTGAAACGAACATTACTCACCATCATAATACCGGCAAAAAGCGTCAGCACCAGCGCGGCAAGAGGCTCTAAACCAGTATTAACATGATTGGTTTCTACCATCCAGACTAAACCGGCCAATAGAGCTGCGGCAGCCGGACTCGGCAAGCCTTGAAAATAACGCTTATCTGCAACACCGACCTGTGTATTGAAACGAGCTAAACGAAGTGCGGCGGCAGCCGTATAGATAAAGGCAACAATCCAGCCCAACTTATCAAAGTCCTGCAGAGCCCACTGGTAAAGCAATAACGCCGGTGCCAGACCAAACGAGACCATGTCGGCCAGGCTGTCATATTCAGCCCCAAATGCACTACTAGAATTTGTCATTCTAGCAACACGCCCATCTAAGCCATCAAATACCATT
The DNA here is from genome assembly GCA_964574275.1 of uncultured Thiosulfatimonas sp. Taxonomy (GTDB): domain Bacteria; phylum Pseudomonadota; class Gammaproteobacteria; order Thiomicrospirales; family Thiomicrospiraceae; genus Thiomicrorhabdus. The sequence continues at coordinate 26,071 of CAZNML010000005.1, forward strand.
GCCACAAAAATAGCAATGGCACCCGCCTGGAAATCTCCTTGCATACCAGCGATAACTGCATAAAAACCGGCAAACAACGCAATGGTTGTCATTAAGTTCGGTAATAGATAGATACCACGTTCGAAATGCTTCATAAAACACAGTCTTTTATAATTAAAAATAAGGACTACATTCTATCAACATATATCGAACGACTAAACAAGAATATTCTGCCTGAGCATTAGAAACGCTAATTTATTAAAGTCAGACTCTCTCCCCGCGCCCAACACCAAAATATCTAAAGCCAAACTCCATCACCACATCCTGATCGTAGATATTACGACCATCAAAAATAATAGGTTGCTTCATATTCTCTCGCATTAAGCGGTAATCTGGATTCCAGAAGCGCTTCCACTCAGTCATCACAAACAGGGCATCGGCACCTTGTAGCGCATCATACATCCCCTCAACCAGTTCAACACCGGCCCCACCTTTCCAATGAACGGCAAAGTCAGGCATCGCCTTGGGATCAAACACCTTGACTTTAGCGCCTTGAGCGACCAGCGCCTCGATGGTTTTAAGACTGGGTGCATTCTCAACCGTTGAGGTATTCGGCTTGAATGACAGCCCCCAAATGGCAATAGTCTTGCCTTTCAAATCGGTATTAAAATAACGCCAGGCCTTACGGAACAGTACCTCTTTCTGTGTCTCATTATTACTCAGAACCGTCTTTAACAGATCCGCGTCATACCCTTTACTTTCCAGTGTTCCGACCAGGTTCTTTACATCGGAAGCAAAGCTTGGCCCGCCGAAACCGCACCCCGGATAGAGGTAGCTGAAACCGATTCGACTGTCAGACCCCAGCCCTTGACGCACCTCCTCCATATCAATATCAAAGTGCTCGGCGTTATTCGCCAACTCGTTAATCAGGCTGATACGCGTTGCCAATAGAGCATTAACCGCATATTTAGTATATTCAGCCGCTCGTGTACTCATGACTTTAACCTGATCCGTCACTCGATTGAAAGGACGCATCAAGTCTTTGATACGCGCAATACTTTCTGAGTCATAACTCCCCAATACAATTCGATCAGGTGTTGTAAAGTCATTAATGGCGGAACCCTCACTAATAAACTCAGGCATCGCTACCACCGAGACCTTCGCCACCAAACCACGTTCAGCAAATGCCAGCTTCAATTTTGCTTCAAAACGGTCCGCTGTTCCAATCGGGAATGAACTCTGATTAACCACCAGTACATCATCCGTTGCATACTGACCAATCTTTTCAATCACCTCTTCTGCTCTCTCCAAGCGCCAGGACGGCATACTTAAAATCAACAGTTCGCTGTCTTGAATACCAACACGCCAATCCTCTTCAAAACTAAGCGTTCCCGCCTCCAGCTGATTGATTACCAACTGACTTAGTCCTGGTTCATTACGCGGAAGCTCTCCCTTTCGCAACGACTCCACTCTGGCCGTTCCAATCGGCAGGGCAATAACATGATTACCGGTCTGCGCCAGAGCACCCGCTGTTACCAAACCACTGAGTTCGCAACCAAAAACCGACACTCTCATCTACACCACCCTCTTAATTAAGTTCTGAGTTGAAGAGTCAAACTCACTGACCTTTTGTGCATCTTTAATCGCCGAATGGGTCTCTTTAGCAATCAACTTACCCAGTTCAACCCCCCACTGATCGAAAGGGTTGATCTCCCAAATCACGGATTCAACAAAGGTCTTATGCTCGTAAAGTGCCACCAGCATCCCCATTGTTTTAGCAGAGATACTTCTCAATAGAATGGTATTTGACGGTTGATTTCCTGGATAATGTTTAAAAGGACTATTAAACTGCTGTTTAATTCCATCGGGAATAGCAGCATCTCCCAACATCAATACTCGAGACTGTGCGAAGCAGTTGGCTAATGCCAGTTCATGCTGATATCGTAAACTCTCATCCTTTTCAGAATCTCCAAAAGCATCAAAGTCATCACGCTCTACCGGAGCAATAAAATCACACATCACAGGTTGCGTGCCTTGGTGCAACAGCTGATAAAAGGCGTGTTGTGCGTTTGGCCCTACTTCACCCCATAAAATTGGGCAGGTCTTGTAGTTCACCTTCTCGCCATTTCGATTGACAGACTTACCGTTACTTTCCATAACCAACTGCTCAAAATAGGAGGGCAAATACTTCAATCGGGCATCATAAGGCAGAATCGCTTTTGCATGGATGTCTAAGAAATTAATATTCCAAACATCGATTAACCCCATTAGGGCTGGGATATTCTGCTCAAGCGGAGCTGAACCAAAGTGTCGATCCATGGTAGCGGCTCCTGCCAACATATCCTTAAAGCCAGACATGCCGATTTGCAAAGCAATCGGCAGACCGATGGCTGACCACATGGAGTAGCGACCGCCTACCCAGTCCCAAAACACCAGCTGATTGTCAACAGGAATACCCCACTCCGCCATCATATCCGGCTTGGTAGAAACACCAACAAAATGTTGTGACAATAAGGTTTCCTGATCTGAAATAACTTCCTGCAACCAATCCTTGGCCGTTTCAGCATTCGACAAGGTATCAATGGTTGTAAACGACTTTGATGCCAACACAAACAGAGTCGTCTCTTGATTTAATTTCTTTAACAGATTAGAAGTTTGAGTACCATCAATGGAGGAGACAAAGTGCAAGGAGATCGGAGACTTGATTGTTTGCAGAGCACTGGTCATCATCAGAGGACCTAAATCTGAGCCGCCGACACCAATATTAACGACATCAGTAATAGGTTTCCCACTAAAGCCTCGCCAGTGGCCGGCCCGTATTTTATCGACCAGCCCTTCCATTTTTTTGAACTGTTGGTCAATCTCTGCCTGCACCTCTTCTGCCTTACCAGCAACACCTAAACCACCGGCACGCAAAGCACTGTGCATTGCAGGCCGATTCTCAGTATCATTAACAGCCTCCCCAGAAAGCAAGCGATCTATCCAGGCAGGCAACTCTTGCTGTTCAGCCAGGTCTATCAACAGCTGTAATGTTTCATCGGTAATCCTGTTCTTTGAGTAGTCCAAAAAAAGCTCTTCCAACTCAACTGAAAAACGCGTAGCCCTTCCCTCTTCCTGAAAGAGTGACATAAGATGCGTTGCTGCCGCTCCTGCTCTGCAGTGCTCTTGAAGAGCCTGCCAAGCACTCGTTGTCTCGACACCCATACTCTATTAACCTTTTATAATTAAATCTAGCTGCTATTAACGTTATACTTCCGTGGCTTCCATTTTCTCTAAATAAGCCTTAAAACCTTCGCCTAATTTAGGATCCCTTAATGCGTACTCCACATTAGCCTGTAGATAACCTAATTTATCGCCACAGTCGTAACTCTTTCCGTCCTTAAACTCAAATCCAAACATCACCTCTTCTTTTAGCAGGTCATCCATAGCATCGGTCAGCTGAATTTCGCCCCCGGCACCTGGCTTGGTATCTTTCAATAACTCCATAACTCTTGGGGTAAATATATAGCGTCCAACTACAGACAGGTTCGATGGCGCCTGCTCCACTGATGGTTTTTCCACCAGCTCTGTAATTCTCAAGTCTGGACCTTTGACATCGGCAATTCCGTATTTCTCAACCTGATCCTTTGGTACCTCTTCCAAAGCAACCACACTGGTATGCACTTTCTTATAAGTATCCGCCATTTGTGCCAGGCACCCCTTTTGCGGATGGTACATCAATACATCCGGCAAAAGCACAGCAAAGGGCTCATCATCACCAATAATTGGCGCAGCACATAAAATAGCATGCCCCAAACCTAATGCCTCAGGCTGACGGACACTGACAATACGCACCCCCTCAGGAGTAATCTCATTTAACGGCACCAGTCGATCATGCTTACCACGCACTTCAAGTTCATTTTCAAGCTCGTAATGTTTATCAAAATGGTTCTCAATCGCGCTTTTACTGGAGTGCGTTACCAGAATAATATCTGTAATACCTGCTTCGGCAGCTTCGTGAACGATATATTGAATTAAAGGTTTATCAACTACCGTCAACATCTCTTTTGGAATCGCTTTAGTCGCAGGTAAGAAACGAGTACCCAGACCTGCAACGGGTAGAATGGCTTTGGTTAAAGGTTTGTATGACATCAAAACTCTCTTTTAGACAAGGTAATAAGATTAAACTAATACACTTCTAATGAATTGACTAATGACAGTTAGATGACAATATAATAAGTTAACCGACAGAAAAGGCGGTCAAGACCCAGCAGCTCTCCTAACTAAACCAGTCTAACTGCATATGCAATAACCAATTCAAATAGAATGAATGTATTCATAATTCATTGATCGTGCCACCTCTTTGTGGCAAGTTACACCCAATAATACTCAAAATTCCTTAAAAACCCAATGACCAAACATAGAATTCAGAGCTTTTTTTCAAAATTCAGAAACCTTAAACAGATAGCAGTGATCGCTTTATTGGTAGGCTATCCGAATCTGGCAGTGTCACAAAACAATCTGAATGAATACTCTCCGGAAATTCAAAGAGAGCTCGGGCGAGAGTTCATCAACCAGCTTCACAACTATTACGACGTCATTCAAGACCCCGAAATAAATCATTACATTCGAAGTATTGGCCATAAAATTGCACAACACACTGAGCCAAAAAGATCATTTCAATTCTATATTATCAATAACCCTGACATTAATGCCTTTGCAGGACCTGACGGCGTTATCGGCATTCATAGCGGGCTACTACAATCCGTAACTACCGAAGACGAACTGGCTTCTGTATTAGCGCATGAAATTGCCCATGTCACTCAAAATCACCTTTATCGCCGACTTGTTCTACAATCAAAATCAACCCTACCCCAAATTGCAGCCATGATTGCAGGCATACTCATTGGGGTACATGACAGTAGTGCGGGGATTGCGACACTTATGGGATCCAGCGCTCTGCAGATGCAGCAGCAACTCAAATACTCTCGTCATCACGAATACGAAGCCGATCACGCAGGCATTAAATACCTATACGAAAGTGGCTATAACCCAATGGCTATGCCAGATTTTTTCGAAAAGCTCGCCAAAGCCTATCAAAACCACGGGCACTCAATGCCAGAAATATTAAGAACACATCCACTGACTGAGAATCGCTTAGCAAAAGCCCAGCAGCGTGCCCGTGGACTCGACCCAAAACACCACATTACCAGAAACAGAACACTTCAATTAATCCAGCTGCGGCTTAACCATCTATTAAATATTAAAGTTAAAGCTCCTGAACAAACTAAGTGGAAAGAGGAGTTAACATGCTATCAAAAAAACCTAAACGCTCTGCAAAGCTTTAACTCCCTGCCAGAGTCCTGTTATAAAAAAATCGACGAGCTCGCAACGCTGCCATACCTTTTTCACGCCTTACGACTGGAGTTAGCTAAACAAAACCTTGAAAACAATAGGAGCGACCGTCTATTGAACGCCCAATTTTCATATGAGCTCTTTCCTAACAACATCAGCATACTTATTCGCTATGCAAACTACCTGAATGCGAAGGGTAAACGCCAGCAAGCCATAACTCTATTAGAGCAACAAATCACAGCTTTCAACTACAAGAAGCAAATCTACCAGCTGCTGAGCAGACTCTATGATGCAAACAATAATGAGACCGGAGCCTACCTTTACCTGGCTTATGAACATCTAGAAATTGGTAACATCCAAAGAGCTGGCATCTACGCACACAAAGCAAAAATGAGCTACAGCAAAGAAGATCGTTTTCTACTCGAAAAAATTGAAAAAATAGAACAACAGACCGCCAAGTTATTGAAAGACAAAACGAATAAATAGCCGTAAAGACTACGCCATAAGAATAAGTTAAAGGCCAATAAATAAAACTATGGCTTTCTAATCCCCAAAAAACTTGCGTTTAAATTTTTAGTAAGTAAGCTTAGTCGTCAAGAGCAAAATTTGTTCAGAATAAAAATCCCAAACATAAATAAAACGGGAAAATGAATGACTCTTTAGGAGGAGAAGAATGTTAAACATGAAGAAATTGTTGACAGTTTTAGCGATCTCATCAGCTGTAATGGTATCACCTGTTGCATCAAATGCTGCAGACAAAGGTGCTTCATCAGTTGAAGAAGGGAAAAAACTCGCTTACAGTCGTGCAAAAGGTAACTGCTTAGCTTGTCATATGACAGGTGACGGTGCAATGCCTGGTAACATCGGTCCTGCATTAATTGCAATGAAGCTGCGTTACCCAGATAAACAGAAGCTTGTTGACAAAGTTTGGGGAACGCCTGAAACTCAGACCGTACCAAACAGCATGATGCCTCCATTTGGACAGCATGGAATTCTTACAGATTCAGAGATCAACAAAATCGTTGATTATCTATATACCCTGTAATTTTTATTTATAAACCTCAATCGGGAGTTTAAAACCTTATGAAACGTAGATCTTTCCTTAAAGGTACCCTAGCAACTGGTGCTGCAGCTGTAGCTGTAAACGCTGGTCTTCTAACACCTAGCACAGTATTAGCTGAATGGAACAAGGCAGCTTTCACTGCTAAGACTACAGATGACGCACTAAGCAGTGTATTTGGTTCATCTGCAACTGCAGCATCTGGAGACATCAAACTTAAAGCTCCAGCTATCGCAGAAAACGGTGCTGTAACACCTGTAACTGTTGATGCTACTTCAATGTCTGGTGTTGAGTCTATCGCTATTCTAGCGAGCAAAAACCCAATTCCACTAGTTGCTACATATGCATTCTCTGGTGCTGCGATGGGTTACGCTTCTACTCGTATCAAAATGGGTGAAACAATGAATGTTATTGCCGTTGTTAAAGCTGGTGGAAAACTATTCAAAGCTGAACAAGAAGTTAAAGTAACTATCGGTGGATGTGGTGGTTAATCCCACTCTTTAAATCATTTACACTGAATAATTATTAAAAGGAAATAACATGTCTATCAAAATCAGAATGCGTGGAAAATCAAAAGGTGGCGTTGCAGAAGTTAAAGCGCTAATCAAGCACCCAATGGAATCAGGTGTTCGTATGAACAAAAAAACTGGTAAGCCATATCCAGCTAAGTACATCGATACAGTTACTGTAACTGTAAATGGTGCTGCAGCTGTTGACTCTCAGTGGTCTGGTGCGGTTTCTGCAAACCCATACATGGCTATCAAAGTAAACGCTAACTCAGGTGATGAAGTTAAACTAACTTTAACTGACAACACTGGTGAAGCTGGTGAAAAAACACTTAAATTAAAATAATTTAAGTCGTTAGCTTAGTGCTTGCTGCTTCAATGCAGTAAGCACTTACCCAAATAATATAATAAAAGAAATAACAGAGCTCTCGGACGGAGGATTGGAATGAAGAAGACACTACTAATCGCCTTATCACTAGGTGTTTCAGTAGCTGCCACCTCATCAATGGCAACAACTGTGGACCCAGCAACGGATCGCCAGCAATTGGTTGATTTTTTCAAAGCAAAAAGTCCAAACATTAAATTCGATGAGTATGCAAATGGTGCATACATCTATTCAGAAGATAAATTCGCTCAATGGGAAGCGGCTGAAGAATTCCCTCCATACTTAGATGCAGTAGACGCTGGTGAAGAGGCTTGGAACAAAGACAAAGCAGTTTTTGAAAAATGTTTTGGTTCTGACCTAACTAAGATTCGTCCAAATTACCCACATTTTGATGAAGCTTCACAACAGGTTGTTACGCTTGAAGGCGCAATCAACAAGTGTCGTACTGATGCAGGTTTAAAAGCATATAAGTGGAAAAAAGGCACTCTAGCGCAAGTTAGTGCATTCCTTGCTTATAATTCACGTGGTGAAAAAATCAATGTTAAAGTTGACAGTGAAGGTGCTAAAAAGGCATACAATGCTGGACGTGAGTTCTACCTGACTCCACGTGGCCAGTTGAACCTTTCATGTGCTAAATGTCACACTTATAACGCGGGTCGTTACGCGCGTTCTAACATCTTATCACCAAACCTAGGTCACACAACTCACTTCCCAGTATTCCGTGCGAAGTGGCAAAACTTAGGTACTCTGCACCGTCGTTACGGTGGTTGTAATAAAAACATGCGTGCTAAGCCATTTAAGGCTCAGAGCGAAGAGTATCGTAACCTAGAGTTCTTCCAGGCCTATATTTCAAACGGCATGGATATTAACGGACCTGGTTACCGTGAATAATTTCACATAACCGCTAAAAGAACCCAGCCTAGTCTGGGTTTTTTTATGCCTGGCATTTTCAAACAAAGCTCATAGATCCCTTGTTAAATAGCACAGTTCAATCAAAAAATGCAGGCAATAAAAAAGCCGGCAAACGCCGGCTTCTTTTTTCACAAATTCAAACCATTACAGGTCTAACATCTGCTCACCTTCGTAAATCCAGTCAAACCCTTGTCTGACCCACTTCTCAATACGCATCAGTAGTTCTGGATCATTTAACCCCATCTTTTGAGCAATCATAAACACCTTATCCTGCTCCTCTTTACCAAAGTGACCATCCTTGTAAGAGATTTTAATAATCTCCTGCAGAGTGATCACTCTAGAGGCCTTGGTGGTTAGCAGAGCGATAGACTCATCAATATTGATATTCGCTTTCTCAAGATTGTACTCAATACCGTAAGCACTGCTAAAGTCCTTCAGGTACTGAACTTCCTCTTCAGAAATATCATGATCTGCTGCAGCAATATGGGCAGCAAGATCAAAAACGACCTCACGCTGCTTCTGACTTAAACGATCTGAAAACATTTAAAACACCCCTATTTATGTTCAATTTGATCTACATTACGCACCGCACCAAACGCCGCACTGGTTGTCATCGCAGCATAGGCGCGTAGCGCAGCACTGATTTTACGTGGACGGTCTTCAACAGGTTTCCAGGCGTCTCTTCCTTTAGAAACCATCGCTTGACGTCGCTCCGCCAACTCTTCATCTGTTAGCTGTACATTAATAGTACGGTTAGGAATATCAATTTTAACAATATCCCCCTCTTCAACCAGTCCGATGTTTCCACCTTCCGCAGCTTCAGGTGAAGCGTGACCAATTGACAGACCGGATGTTCCGCCTGAGAAACGGCCATCCGTTAACAGAGCACACTCTTTACCTAGACCTTTCGATTTCAGGTAACTGGTCGGATATAGCATCTCCTGCATACCTGGCCCGCCTTTTGGACCTTCGTAACGAATAATCACCACTTCACCGGCTTTGACTTCGTCATTCAAAATGCCGGCAACTGCCGCATCCTGACTCTCAAAAATTCGTGCTGGACCGCTGAATTTAAAGATTGACTCATCAACCCCAGCCGTCTTAACGATACAGCCATCTAAAGCGATATTACCGTATAGTACCGCTAAACCACCTTCAACTGTATAAGCATTTTCTATATCACGCACACAACCCGCAACCGGATCAATATCTACCGTCTTCCAACGCTTGCTCTGACTAAAGGCTTGCGTCGTACGTACATTACCCGGTGCCGCCTTAAAGAACGTATGCACGGCTTCATCCTCGGTACGGCGCAGGTCCCATAACTCCAGAGCCGCTCCCATAGTTGAAGAGTGAACCGTAGACACCTCAGTGTTAATCAATCCACCACGCTCAAGCTCACCAAGAATTCGCATGATTCCACCTGCACGGTGAACGTCTTCCATATGGTAAGTTTTAGAGTTCGGTGCGACCTTAACCAAACAAGGTACCTGGCGTGAAATGTGATCCATGTCCGCCATAGTAAAATTCACCTCTGCTTCACGCGCAATCGCCAATAGATGCAATACAGTATTGGTTGAGCCACCCATTGCCACATCAAGCGCCATCGCATTTTCAAAGGCTTCATTGGTCGCAATCGAACGCGGCAGTACTGAAGCATCATCCTGCTCATAATACTGCTTGGTGATCTCAACAATACGGCGTCCCGCCTCTTCAAACAAGTTCTTACGATCAGCATGAGTTGCCAGTGTCGTTCCGTTACCAGGCAGGGCCATCCCCAGCGCTTCTGCTAAACAGTTCATAGAGTTAGCGGTAAACATTCCAGAGCAGGAACCACAGGTAGGACAGGCTGAACGCTCGACTTCATCGACATCGCTATCCGAACAGGAGTCATCCGCGGCCATAACCATCGCATCAACCAAATCAAGTTTAATACCTTCACCACCCAGCACGGTTTTACCAGACTCCATTGGCCCACCGGTCACAAAGATTGTCGGGATATTTAAGCGCATAGACGCCATCATCATACCCGGAGTGATTTTGTCACAGTTAGAGATACATACCAGGGCATCCGCACAGTGTGCATTAACCATGTACTCGACCGAGTCCGCAATCAGATCACGCGATGGCAGAGAGTACAACATACCGTCGTGCCCCATCGCGATTCCGTCATCCACCGCAATGGTATTAAACTCTTTAGCAACTCCACCGTTCTGTTCAATAATGCCTGCAACAAGCTGACCCATGTCTTTTAAGTGCACATGCCCCGGTACAAACTGTGTAAACGAATTGGCAATCGCAATAATTGGCTTACCAAAATCTTGCGATTCCATTCCTGTTGCACGCCATAATGCGCGGGCACCCGCCATATTACGGCCATGAGTACTGGTTCTTGAACGATACTGTGGCATTAAAAACTCCTTAAGCGCCAGCAATGATTCAACTCTCATTGTTTGGCTGTTATACTTATAAAAATTAATTTGCTTTATTTTCGCATATCTACGGCTCATAAGCATCGAAACAGGCCTTTTTTTTCATTCAAAATGTAGATCGCTCCGCCATCAGACATTGGATAAGATTTAAACAGCCAAAACGATCACAATTTTGAGTCAATACTCAACCCACTTAACTGGCGCTTACTGGCATGCAACAATCTGAACTCGAATTCATTACCAGCTTAAGACAGTCATCACGCTATATAGAACAGCATCGCGGTAAAACCTTTGTTATCTATGTTCCTGGCGAGATTTTGCAGCAGGATCAGACCCGCCAACAACTGACCCAGGATATTGGTTTACTGCATAATTTAGGCATTAAACTGGTATTGGTCATGGGAGCAAGCCCTCAAATTGACCAGGCGATGCAGGAGAACAATTTAAGCTGGCAGATGCATCAACAGTTTCGCATCACCACAGCTGAGCTACTGCCGGTATTTCAACAGACAATCGGTAGCGTTCGCAGTCAGCTGGAAGCCAGTTTTACTCAGGCGAACTGTGCCCAGGCTCAGCCGATCACCATCAGCTCCGGTAACTGGGTGATTGCACAGCCCAAAGGGGTAGTTGAAGGGGTCGACTTCCAATACACCGGTAAATTAAGAAAGGTCAATCACCAGGCGATCTCCAGTAATTTGGCTGCAGGACAGATCTGTCTATTAACTCCGCTCGCCTACTCCCTGACGGGGGAAACCTTTAACCTGAATACATTTGAACAGGCCTGCGAAGTTGCCTCAGCCATTCAGGCAGATAAGTTAATGGTATTCAGCTCACAGCAACAGTCAGCTGGTCTGCCTAAACAGCTCAGTATTCCACAACTGAAACAGGCGCTTAACTCAAGCACAGACCCACACCAGCAACGTTTTTTACAGCAGCTGTTAAATACCAGCAACCAGGTAAAACGTATTCATCTGATGGACACTCAAGACACCAGTGCCATTCTGATTGAGCTCTTTACCCGTGACGGTAGCGGCACGCTGATTTTCAGTGACCGTTACCACCAGGTACGTCCAGCCAGCATAGAAGATGTCGGTGGCATCATCGACTTGATTTCACCGCTGGAACAGCAGTCGGTACTGGTCAAACGCTCCAGAGAGCGCTTGGAATTAGAGATTAATAACTTTATTGTGTTAGAGCGTGATCAGCATATTATTGGCTGCGCTGCCCTCTACCCACATGAAGACCAGTTTGGCGAACTCGCTTGTTTAGCGGTACATCCGGCCTATCAAGGTCAGGAGCTTGGCAGTGAGCTATTAGGCGCAATAGAACGCAGCGCACAAAAACAGTCTATCCATAAGCTGTTTCTGCTGACGACACATACCCACCACTGGTTTATCGAACACGGTTTTACTGAAAGCCGCATCGAAGCGCTTCCTGAAAAGAAACAGGCACTGTATAATTTTCAAAGAAATTCAAAAGTGCTACTTAAAACACTTTAAATACACTTGGCTTTACCGCCCTAATTGTTGACCTCAGGTCAGCTAAAGATAACCATGTCACGAGTTAATCAAATCAAAGACCGTTTCCGCGGATTCCTGCCCGTTGTAGTTGACGTTGAAACTGCCGGTTTTAATGCCGATACCGATGCCTTAATCGAGATGGCGGTCGTTACCCTGAAAATGAATGAGCACGGCGAGCTGCAACGCGACACCACCTATGCTAAAAATATTCTGCCATTTGAAGGGGCTAACCTCGATCAAAGCGCACTAAAATTTATTGGCGTGGAGGATCCTTATCACCCGTTTCGTGCCGCCGTGCAGGAGCGTTCCGCTTTAGAGCAACTGTTTGCTCCCATTAATCAACAGATCAAACAGAGCGGTTGTACACGCGCCATTCTGGTCGGTCACAATGCCTTCTTTGACTTAGGCTTCGTTAAAGCCGCGGCAGAGAGAGCCAGGGTCAAATCCCCTTTCCATGAGTTCAGCACCTTTGACACCGTCTCTTTAGCCGGCCTGGCTTACGGACAGACGGTTCTGGCTAAAGCGGCCAATAAAGCGGGCATGGATTGGGATAATGAGCAGGCGCACTCCGCGGCCTATGACACCGAAAAAACGGCAGATCTGTTCTGTAAAATCGTCAATCAGTGGCCGCTGCATCTAGAAAACAGCGAACTTTGATTTTTAGATTCAATAATGAACAGGCCTGTTCATTTAACACCACTGAAACAATAAAAAAGCCCCGTTAAACTCATGTTCAACGGGGCTTTTTTATAGAAGGCGTAACCGGCTAATTAAGCCGCTTCGTGCTTAGCGTTCGCTTCCGCCATCATCTTTTTCAGCTCACCGGATTCAGCCAGTTCAAGCGTGATATCACACCCACCCTGTAACTCACCGTCAATATAAAGCTGTGGAAAGGTCGGCCAATCCTGATATTTTGGCAGGTGCTCAAAAATAGTGGCATCCGCTAAAATATTCACAAAGGCAAACTTCTCACCTGTCTCTGCCATCGCTTGCGCCGCGCGGCTAGAAAAACCACAAGATGGCATCTGCGGTGTCCCTTTCATGTATAAAACCACTGGATTGTTCTTAACCTGCTGGTCTATACGCTCCAACGTCTCTTTTTCAATTGAATCAGACATCATCAATTCCTCTTTATGCTTGAATTTTAATTTCAGAGTATTTTACTAGGTTATAGAGAAAATGTATAGGTCAGATTTATCGCCGATTAAAGCGTCTTATCGACATGTTTCTGTAACCAGAACTCCAGCAACGCCGCATGCCACAGCTTACTACCCTGAATCGCAGTGAAAGCCTCAGGCGCTTCCGGATTAGCCAGCAGTTGTTGCAGCTTATCCTGATTGAAAATGCCACGCGCTTTGGCCTGCGGCGAAGTTAGAATCTGTTTCATATACTCAAAAAACTCACCACGCACATACTTTAAAGCCGGCATTGGAAACGCCACCTTGGGACGATCAATAATGGCATCCGGCACCAGACCGCGAGCAATTTTTTTCAGAATGTATTTACCATCATCCATCAATTTCAGCTCATTCGGCGCCGACATAGCCAGCTCAACCAGCTGGTGATCCAAAAATGGCACCCGCGCTTCCAAGCCCCACGCCATTGTCATATTGTCGACTCGCTTGACCGGATCATCAACAATTAGGGTGGTCGCATCCAGACGCAGTACCTGATCCAAAAAGCTATCGGCACCCGGCTCTGTTAAACGGTCACCAATATAGTCCGAGGTCACATCCCCCACATGGTATTCAGGGTTAATGACCTCTAGCCACTCCTGATGAGAGCGATCAAAGTAGTGCGGTCTGAAGGCATTCAAGGCCGCCTCAGGGTCCTGTAGATCAATGTTCTCAGCAGCTTGCGCCATGCGTGCATACCAGAAGTAACCGGCAAACACCTCATCCGCGCCCTGGCCCGACATCACCACCTTAACATCTTGCGACACCTGCTCCGACAGCAGATAGAAAGCGATCGCATCCTGCCCCACCATTGGTTCGGCCATAGCATTCACCGCTTCATGCAACCTTGGCAACACCTCATCATTCGAGATCAAATACTGTTTGTGATCGGTATTGAAGCGCTCCACGACCTTGTCAGAAAACTCAAACTCACTGCCCTTCTCTTCAGGCGCATCCTCAAAACCGATGGAGAAAGTTTTAATATTCTCTACACCAGCCTCATGCAATAAACCGACAATCAAACTGGAATCCAGACCACCGGAGAGCAATACCCCCACCGGAACATCGGCTGCGGTTAAACGTTTGTGAACCGCCTCTTTAAGAGACTGGTGAATTTCATCCAGCCAGGCCTGCTCGGTTTTAGGTGCGATTTTTTCAGCGGATGGCGTTGGGCGCTTCGCCTCCAAAAACCAGAAACGTTTCTTATACATTTGACCATCCGGATTAACGATCATCCAGTGACCCGGCTCTAACTTTCGAATCCCTTTCAAAATCGTATAAGGAGCCGGAATCACCGCATGTAGCGTCAACTGGTGATGCAAGCCTACCGGATCAATCGAAGTATCAATATCATCCGCTGTTAACAGCGCCTGAGTATTGGAAGCAAAACGCACTCCCCCTTCAACCGGAGCGTAATACAGTGGCTTGATTCCCATACGATCACGTGCCATCAGTAACTGCTGCGAATCGTCATCCCAGATGGCAAAAGCAAACATCCCTTCAAAGCGGCTGACACAGTCCATGCCCCATTGGCGATAGGATTTCAGAATCACCTCGGTATCAGAGTGTGACTGAAACTCATGCCCGAGCGCCTCCAGCTCCGCTTTCAAGCTTTGATAGTTGTAAATACAACCATTAAAAACCAAACTCAGCTCATGATCGCGCATCGGCTGATGACCGGCCGCGGTCAGATCAATAATCGATAGGCGACGATGCCCCAAACCGACATGATCCTGAACCCAGGTTCCGCCATCATCCGGCCCACGCTGCTCCATCAGATCCAACATCGGCTTTAAACGAGTTTCGCTGGCTAACTGTCCGTCCCAATAAATCTCACCACATATTCCGCACATAAAAACGACTGCCTAATTACTGTTTTTTTAAATTACCGCCTATTGTACCAATTAATAACCTGAAAACAGGCGATACCATCAAGCCTTATCCGTGCGAACCGTCCCGGCTTGCGTGTACATTTTATATCCGCCATTAAAATTCTGATCGTCTACCGAAGCAGTAATAGTTTACCGTTCCGTTAACATTTGATAACCTTAGCCGACAGTAGGTTTTATGGAGACCATTTGGCATGCGCCAATTTTTAAGAAGAATAACAACAAAAACGGCCGCCCTCACGATCAGTATGTTGGTAAACCTTGCATGGCTTAATCCTGCAGCTGCACAAACAGTCAACCATAAAATTGAACCGCTCAATATCACCGCTCAAGCTGAATTTGTAAAAGGTGATGAAGACAAACCTGCAGCCATTATTATTCACGGTTTTCTGACCACCAATCAGTTTCATACCGTTAAATCGATGGCACAGGCCATGGAAGATGCCGGCTACAGCGTATTGACTCCAACCCTCACCTTAGGCATTAACCTTAGAAAACAGTCTGTCAAATGCAACTCTGTCCATACCCATACACTGGAAGATGACATCATCGAAGTTGAAGAGTGGATCAAATGGTTAGCAACCGTTCACAATAAAAAAGAGGTGGTGATAGTCGGCCACTCCAGCGGTAGCCAAGAGTTGCTTAGCATGCTGGAAAGAAGCCCTCAGCCGAATGTCAAACTGGCTATCTTTACCAGCTTGTTTTACTTAAGTGGCAAAGAGGTCGGAACCCATGCTGAGGAGATCGTCAGCGCCAAGCAGGCATTAACAGCCAAGCAGAATCGACCATACAAATACAGCTTCCTGTTCTGCCAAAACAACTACTACGCAACACCGGAAAGTTTTTTATCCTACCAAACCATTACTCGCCAACAGGTGTTGCAACAGTTGACAGAGCTGAAAATTCCTAGCTACACCATTATGGGCTCCGCTGATAAACGCTATCAAACGATTGGTGGCGACTGGTTGGGTGAACTCAAACAGACGGGTACCAACTTGATCGTGGTAGACGGGGCCAATCACTTTTTTTCAAGTGAATATGAGTTTGACCTGCAGGAGCATTTAGTCAATATCCTGCAAAAATATTACCCATAAAGGTAAACTAACACAGTGAAAAGTGATAGCAAATTCATCCAACCGATTCAATTTTACTTTGTGCTGTTCCTCAGCATAGGCATTACTGTATTCTCTCTGCTGGTCTGGTCGTTCTATAGTGAAGGCAAGTACATTCAAAAAACCGTTGAATTACAGACCCAACAAGAAGCAAAAAACGAGCTGAACAACGCGATTAATAACACTCTGAATATTGTTCAAAACCAATTAAAGTCAATTGCAGACTGGGATGAAGTTCACCAGCAATTTCACGATCCAAGCTACTATTTCTTCTGGCATGATGAACGTCTTAAAGAGAGCAGCTTTTATCAGAGCTATTACGATCACCTTGAACTCTATAACAGTGATGGCCAGCTGCTCATGCCGGCATCACCGGATCAGAATCAGCCCTATCATCATGCCGGCCTGCCAAAAAAAATAAACGGTACCGAGGCCAAAGTTGAGCTTTCCCCCACCACTGAGAGTCATCTTATTCTTTATCAACCGATTTTCAGCCGGGAATCCTCAGCAACAATCGGCTATGTCGGCGTATCCATTGATCTGAAAGACGCTCTGTTGGCTCATAACCAGTTTTTTTACCTGAAGCAAAACTCACTATTGATCTCTGGCAACCGAACAATCACTACTACTGAACTGCCGCAGTTCATTCAATTTTCGCCCGTCTCCAACCCGGTTAACAGCTACTTATGGGAGTTGATTCAAAAATTCATTATTCAGCTAGTCATCACCCTCTCTATCATCTCTGCACTGCTCATATTTGTATTCAATAATATCATTCGCTCTCCACTGGAAATTATTGACTCCTACCTCAATGAACTGAAAGCGTCGCCGCAGGATAATCACACGCCACCACCCAACAACTTCCTACTCAAAGAGTATCAAGATTTAAAAAGTACCCTGCATCAATACCATGCACATCTTCAGCAAGCGCAGCTCGAACTGGATCAGCAAAACTTACTGGTGTGGGAACAGGCTCGCCGTGATGCCTTAACCAATGTTTATAATCGACGTGCATTTGATGAGGCATGGGGCGAGATCGTCCCCTCTTTTAGAAAAACCTTTATACCAACCGCCTTTGTGCTGTTTGACTGTGATTTTTTCAAGGCTTTGAATGACACCTATGGGCATGAGATCGGTGATGAGGTTATCCGACTGTCAGCCAAAACCATCCAGCAGAGTTTGCCGGTGGATTGCCCGCCCTACCGCATCGGAGGCGACGAGTTTGCCGTCATAGTACAACATCGTGCTATGCCCCAGATTCAAGAGATGACACAACTGTGCCTGGATAAACTGCTGCAAGCACCATTTAATAAACTGGGCATTAAAGAGAAGCTGACCTTCAGTGTTGGCATCAGTACCATCGCCGACAGTCAAAATGACTGCATTGCCAATTTGCCACGCCAGGCGGATATTGCCATGTATAAAGCCAAGCAGTCTCATCAGCTCAAAGTACAGACTTACAGTCAGCTTCTGGAAGACGAATCCAGCACCCTGGTTTCAAACCAGGCAATCAACACCATTGTCAACGCAGTGCATACCGGTGACAGAATTCAGATGCACTTCCAACCCATTGTCGAAATTGAAAGTCAGAACTGCTATTACGAAGCGCTGCTGCGTATTCAAGGTGAAGAGGGGCTGATCTATCCCAATGAAATATTCAATCTGGTCGAGCGCCGTCGTTTAGAAATTGAGACCGACCACCAGGTCATTCAGGCCACCTATGAGGCATTACAAAATGGTACCCTGCCGGAACACTCCGGAGTTTCCATTAATATCTCCGGTAAAACTCTGCTAGGGCCGGATTTAATCACGCTGTTCACCCCATTTGAAGATCTACTGCATCGTTATAAGGTTGTCATCGAGGTGACTGAGAACACCCTGATTGACCATATGGAGTATGCACAAGCCGTGCTTAACAAGTTACGTAGAAAAGGCTTTGTCATTGCGCTGGATGACTTCGGTAGCGGGTACTCCTCTATTCGCTATCTGGCACATATGCCGGTTGATATCATTAAGTTTGATATGACCATGACGCATGCTCTGAATTCAGACAGCAAAACCAAACAGATTATTCTCTCTACCGCTGAGATGGTGCGCCGCTCCGGATTTGATTTAGTGATGGAGGGCATCGAAACAGAAGAGATGTACCAACAGGCGGTCACAGCAGGTGCCACCCATCTGCAGGGTTATCTGTTAGGCAAGCCATCACCGACAGCTCAACCGGCTCACACACTTAAGTAAGGCTTAAGAAATGACGCGCCCTTTGACCATAGGACTGACTGGCGGCATCGGCTCGGGAAAAAGTGCCGTCAGCCAGCTTTTTGCCGAGCATGGCATCCCCATCATCGATACCGATCAGATCGCACGCGATGTGGTACAACCCAACAGCAGTGGCTTGAAAGCCATTCAATCTCAATTGGGCAGTGAATTTATCACCGAACTGGGTGAGCTCAATCGCGCCAAACTCAGAGAGGCTATCTTTGCTGACACCGCCCAGAAGGCGCTGCTGGAATCCATACTGCATCCACTAATTCGGCAACAGATGTTAAAGCAGATTCAACAGTTAACCCAGTCTGCTGCAGCTGCCTACCCGTTTATTATCGTTGCTATTCCACTGCTGGTTGAAGGCATTAACAACAACCAAAAACCGGACTATTTAGATGAAATCTGGGTGGTAGACTGTACAGAAGAGACACAGCTCAAGCGTGCCTGCGCCCGAGACAAAAAACAGGCCGAGAAGATTCAAGCGATCATACTGCAGCAGGCCAGCAGACAACAGCGTTTGCAGTGGGCGGATCGCATTATTGATAATGAAGCAGGCCTGCCCGAATTAAAACAACAGGTTGAGCGGATCATGCTCAGTTTTAGCGAGTAAACAAAGAGTGCCTAGGTTAAGCTAGGCCACACGCCTTTAGTTAACATCACCCCTTGCGCCCCACTCTGTTGTGCAGAGGTAATATCTTCAACACTCATGCCACCCAAAGCATAAACCGGTACCGGAATATCGGCGATCATGTGCTGTAATTTCTCCCAGCCCAATGGGGCCATATCCTGGTGAGCAGCGGTGTAGTTTACCGGCGAAATCAAAATCATATCCGCACCGATCTTTAAGGCATGCTCAAGCTGTTGCATAGTATGAACAGACACCGCCAACAGTTTACTCTCATCAATCGGGCGGCTCTGATAACGCTGCGCCTGAGTTGAACTGAGCTGCACGCCAGCTGCATGCGGCACCTGCCCCAACAACTCCGGCTTGCTGTTCAACATCAGCTTGGCGCCAGCCTGCTGTGCCTCAAGACTCAATGCACTGGCCAGCTCGATAAACTCCGCCTGTGCCAGACCCTTGGACTTAAACTGCGCTAGTTTCACCCCACGGCTCAACACCTGTTGAAAGCGCTTTATACAATCGGCCGCATCTGTATAGCTGCCGATACTCAGGTAGAGATCGGGCAGGTTTAATGCCGTCAGTATGCCTTTATTGGCCTCGGGAAAGGATTTCTGCGCCAGCTGTGAAATTGGACACCACTCAAACTGCTGTCCCTCTCGTGCATAAGGATCGCCCTGATAGTCTTCGGTTTGGAATACCTGCAGTCGTACCGACACCTTTTCATAGTGCCATGGCACGGTGATCAAGTGCTGCCAGTTATCGGTATCAACCCCCAACTCCTCTTTAAACTCCCGTGTCAAAGCCTGCTCAGCTTGCTCACCCGCTTCGATTTTACCGCCTGGAAACTCCCACAAACCAGCTAAATGCTGATGCGATTGCCGCAGGCTCAGGCAGACCTTGTCCTGTTTCATCAATAGGCCAATGGCGATGTCGATGTAGTTGGTATGCAGCGCGTGGTTCATCCGGTTGACTCCTATTTTAAGCAGGCCTGTTCAATTTCAGGACAGACAAATATTTTATCGCGTAAAGCCAAGAGGCTATTGTAAAATAGCACTTTAAATTTTAACTACGGAATCTTTGGTTTATGAGTCAGTTTTGGAGCCCTATTGTTCACAAATTAACCCCTTATGTGCCGGGCGAGCAGCCAAAGGTGGCCAACTTAATTAAACTCAACACCAATGAGAACCCGTATCCGCCGTCACCTAAAGCTTTACAAGCCATTGACCGCGCCAATAATGAGAATCTGAAACTCTACCCGGATCCGAATGCCGATCAGCTTAAGCAGACCCTGGCCAACTATCATGATTTGAGCATTGATCAGGTTTTTGTCGGTAATGGCTCAGATGAAGTACTGGCGCACGCTTTTCAGGGTTTACTCAAGCACGACAAGCCGCTGCTGTTTCCGGATATCAGTTACAGCTTTTATCCGGTCTATTGCGGCCTGTATGACATTGACTACCAGCTGGTGCCACTAAACGATGAGTTTGAGATCAAGATCGAAGATTACAACCAGGAGTGTGGTGCCATCATCTTTCCAAACCCGAACGCACCAACAGGCCGTGTATTGGCGCTGGATGCGATTGAACAGCTGTTAAACATGCACCCGCAAGCGGTGGTTGTAGTCGATGAGGCTTACATTGACTTTGGCGGCCAGAGTGCCGCGGTGCTCGTCAAGCAGTACCCGAACCTGCTGGTCACACAAACCCTGTCTAAGTCGCGCTCTTTAGCCGGTATTCGTGTTGGCTTTGCCCTGGGACAGGCACACCTGATTGAGGCACTGGAACGCGTTAAAAACAGTTTTAACTCCTATCCGCTGGACCGTTTGGCGATTCCTGCCGCCATTGCCGCATTTGAAGACCAAGCCTATTTTGAACAAACTTGTCAAAAGATCATCGATTCGCGTCAACAGGTCACTGATGTCATGACCCAGCTGGGCTTTAAGGTGCTGCCTTCCGCCGCTAATTTTGTGTTTGCGACGCATCCGAAATTTGATGCGGAACAGATCGCGCAACAGCTGCGTGAGCAAGCCATTATTGTGCGTTATTTCAATAAACCAAGAATCGATCAATACCTGCGTATTACCATTGGTAATGACGACGAAAACCAGCGTCTGTGTGAAGTATTGACCGAAATTATCGGTGCACAATAGAGCGTACTAAAGTTGATCAGGCCTGATCAATTCTGCTTTAAACAAAAAAGGGATTCATTAAGAATCCCTTTTTTTATGTTGACTGAAATGCAGACCGAGTATTACGAGCGATACTCTGCGTTGATTTTGACATAGTCATAGGAAAAATCGGTAGTCCAAACCGTTTCCGCCGCTGAACCACGATTCAGTTTTACCTGAATGGTAATATCCGTCTGATCCATGACCGCCTGCCCGGCCTCTTCAGTATAACTGTCGGCACGGCCGCCATTGTTAACAATACAGACCTCACCCAGATAGATCTCAATCGCATCAATATCCAGATCGACCACTCCCGCACGGCCAACAGCGGCCAGGATACGTCCCCAGTTTGGATCAGAGGCAAATAGCGCCGTCTTCACCAATGGTGATAGAGCAACGGTATGCGCCACTTGCAGACACTCCGCACTGTCCACACCGCCTTCAACCACCACCGAAACAAACTTGGTGGCACCTTCTCCATCACGCACAATCATCTGTGCCAGCTCGGTCATTACTTGCGTGACCACAGCCGCAAACTGCTGATACTCTGCAGATTCAACAGAGTCAATCACAGGCATATCCGCCTGCTGGGTCGCCGTTAAGGTACAGGCATCATTGGTCGAGGTATCACCATCGACGGTAATGCGGTTAAAAGAGACATTGACTGCATCACTCAGACACTGCTGCAGACAGGCCTGGGTAATTTTGGCATCGGTCGCCGCAAAACCTAACATGGTCGCCATATTCGGGTGAATCATCCCCGAGCCTTTGGAGATACCGGTAATAGTGACATCTGCTTGCCCTACCTTGAACTGACGGCTTACCATCTTCGGTACCAGATCGGTGGTCATAATGCCATCAGTGGCATCATTCCAGGCAGTCACACTCAGGTTGGCGCTGGCCTGTGTGATACCCAGATGCAGCTTCTCCATTGGCAGATTTTCACCAATCACACCGGTTGAGAATGGTAGCACCTCTTGCGGCTGGTAACCCAGCTCATTGGCTAACCAGGCGCAACTTTGCAGTGCATCCGCCATGCCCTGCTCACCGGTACCAGCATTGGCATTGCCGCTGTTAATCAGTAATGCACGTGGCTGAGTCTTAGCCAAATGCTGTTTAGCCACAGTCACTGGCGCCGCACAGAAGGCATTCTGGGTGAAGGTGGCAGCGGTAATTGAACCCTCTGCCAGCTCCATCACCACCAAATCCTTATTGCCATTTTTTTTAATGTTTGCTGCAGTCGCACCTAAGTAGAACCCACTTACCGGATGCATCACCGTCTCTGTTGTCATCACACTGTTCCTTATAAAATCTTGTCAGCGCATCATAGCGCGAATCCTGTCAACTTAAAATAAAAAGCCCACCGGTTGGTGGGCTTAAATACTGCGAAATAGACAATTAAATCAATATTAACTTAATTTACCACAACACTGCTTGTACTTTTTACCCGAACCACAAGGACAAGGCTCATTACGACCGACCTTAGGGGTTTCGCGGCGGAAGGTACCCTCATCGCCCTCTTCCGAGGCACTCTGAGCAGCCTGCTCGGCGCCTTTCTGCATCGCATCCGCAATACTGGCAGAGGCTGGATGAGTCGCTTCCAACTGAGTTGGACGGTCATCTCTGGCCTCAAATTCAGCCACATCTTGCGCACCCTCAATTTGCACCAGCGACAGCACTTTAATGGTTTCCAGCATCACCGAATCAAGGAAGGCGCTGAACATCTCACCCGACTCTCGACGATACTCCTGGAACGGGTCTTTCTGTGCGTAACCACGCAGGTGAATTCCGCGACGCAGATAGTCCATCTCCGCCAAGTGCTCACGCCACTGTTTATCAATGGTACGTAACAGCACCTCTTTTTCAAAGTGATGCAGCGTCTCAGGATTGACCGCCGTCATTTTTTCCACATAGAGAGACTTGATCTCTTCAACCAGTTTCTCACGCAGCTTCTCTTCGTATAGATCCTTGTCATCATCCAACCACTGTTGAACGGCAAGCTCAGCACCCAGCTCCTCTTGCAGCGCCTTCTCCAATCCTGGAATGTCCCACTGTTCATCCAGAGAGCCTGGCGGAATATACATATCAACAATCTGGTTGACCACGCCGTCACGCAGACCATCAATGGTCTCGGTGACATCATCGGCTTCCATCAGCTCATTACGCTGAGAGTAGACCACTTTACGCTGTTCGTTAGAGATATCATCAAACTTCAACAGATTTGCACGTTCATCCTGATGCATGCGCTCAACCTGTTTCTGGGCACGTTCAATCGATCTAGTCACCATTTTGTGCTCAATCGCTTCGTCGGCTTTCATCCCCATGCGTTTCATCATCGACTTGACTTTCTCTGAAGCAAAACGGCGCATTAGGTCATCATCCAGCGACAGATAGAAACGCGTAACACCGACATCCCCTTGACGACCCGAACGACCACGCAGCTGGTTATCAATACGACGCGATTCATGACGTTCTGAACCAATTACTTTCAGACCACCCACCCCTAATACAAAGTCATGGCGCTCCTGCCAGGCCGCTTTAACCTGTTCAATTTTTTCCGGAGTTGGATTGTCCAGTGCTTCCAATTCGGTCTCTAAATTACCACCTAACACGATGTCGGTACCACGACCCGCCATATTGGTGGCAATGGTTACCGCACCAGGCAGTCCGGCATTGGCAATAATCGATGCTTCCTGCTCGTGATGCTTGGCATTCAAAACATTGTGTTTGATCTTCTCTTTCTTCAAAAAACGTGACAGCAGTTCAGACATTTCAATCGAAGCCGTCCCCACCAACACCGGTTGCTGACGCTTCTGCGTCTCACGCACATCTTCAACAATAGCGGCAAACTTGCCTTCCATCTCCAGGAAAACCAGATCCGGCAGGTCTTGACGCTGCGGCTCTTTATTTGGCGGCACGATCACCACCTCTAAACTGTAGGTAGACAGGAACTCACCCGCTTCAGTATCAGCCGTCCCGGTCATGCCGGACAATTTATCATATTGACGGAAGTAGTTCTGGAAGGTGATCGACGCAAAGGTCTGACTCTCCTGCTGAATATTCACCCCCTCTTTCGCTTCCACCGCC
>CAZNML010000006.1:0-1386 GCA_964574275.1 uncultured Thiosulfatimonas sp.
CAGCTAATGCCGACAGGCTCTAAGTGGCGTCTATATGTCCCACAAGACCTGGCTTATGGCGCACAGGGTTCTGGCGGCAAGATCGCGCCATATTCAACACTGATTTTTGATGTTGAGTTATTAGAGATCGTGGCTTAAGCCTTTTTTAAGCGTTAACGACTCCATATAAACCGGGAAGGCTGCTTAGGCGCCTCCCGGTTTTTTTGTTTTTAATACCTGATACACAATTAATAGCATTCAAGCAGGCCTGTTCAAAAAACCACAAGTCAAGAGAAAAAAATGACGCTAATAGCGGTCTCTCCGCAACCTTAAAACGGGTGGAGCGACAGACATAAAAAAGGCCCCTAAACGGGGCCTTGCAGATCACGGTTGAATTAAACGTAAAGGCTACTCTACATTTTCTCCACCAATCACCAGTGGATCACCGGTAACGGTCGGCACATCGTCCGTATTGGAATCAATCGTGGTATCTACCTCGGTTGGCATGTCATTTTCTGGCTCCAAGTTACTTGATAAAGTACCACAATCTGCCACACCACCCGCAGACTCCTGCATCACACGCTCCAATTCACGCGCTAGCACCACATACTCATCGTTGTCACCCACAACCACACCATCTTTCAGACTGATCTCAGGATACCAGCGATCCATCTCATCACCCTTATTGAATGGGAAGCCCCATAGGTCGCCATTACCGCCGTACTGCAACATATAGGTTTCGCCGTTATAGGTCGCACTGTCATTGCGGTCATTGGCAGTGGTATGGGTATAGTTGAACTGAATCGGTTTGGTAAAGGTGACGATATTGTCATCGGCATCGATCACCGCCGTGGTTCTGTTCCAGCTGTTAATACCGGTTTCCCAAACATAGTATTCATCAACGCCTGAGTTCTCATCCCAAACTTCCCAGAAGTTGGTAATGCCTGTGGCATCCGCCACCATTGGTCCACTCTGATAACCCCAACCATTGAAGTTATCCTCATTTACCGAGTTGGCAAATTCAACTGATGCACTATTACCGTTGTTGGTTAACTTTAAGGTCGTCGCACTAAAACTGTATTCAATACCTTGAATACCGCCATTCTCATACAGGTCGCTGTCATCATAGTTAAACGCGCGATCCTGCTCTGTCTCGTAGTTTGATGCCATAGTGGCGGTAATGGTTCCGACAGGGCAACGCTCTAAACAGGTTAGGGCGAACGTATTGCCGTTGGCGAACTCCTCACCCGCTGCCGTCTCTGATCCATTCAGGAACTGCTGTTTAAAGAAAGTTAACGAAGTGGCATCTTTGTTATATTTCACCTGACCACCAAGCTGATCAGACCACATATGCAACCCATGATCCGGCACGGTAATATCAACCGGAGTCTCCAGCTCGGTTACCTG
>CAZNML010000006.1:1486-9329 GCA_964574275.1 uncultured Thiosulfatimonas sp.
CCCCAGTAACCCACATAACCGTGCTTCTGCTTACCGTTATCTTCATAACCAAACGGGAAACCGGAGTTGACCGCCACCTTAGCGCCACTGACTTTGTTATACAGATCATAACGCCACGCATACTCATTATGGCTATCACGCGCCAGACAGCTCTCACCATCTGTGTTGACCTCTAAACCATAGGCATGGGTACTGTTATAAGCCAGCTGATAGTGACCCTGCTCAAACATCTGATTGATTTCGCCATCATTATCGGTATCCGCTCCAGCTTCCAGCTTGGTCTCGGCACGCCCGGTGGTTCCATCGGCATTCACCTCAACACTGGCCGCCTGCTCACTGATAATCGGTTTACCGCCTTCCATGCCATGCACACCGGATTCATAGAAGGTAAAAGCCGCATCCGAACTGGTCGATGTCACCGTCTTCAAGTGACCACTAAACACCGGGTCACCGACGGCCTGCTCACCTAACATCTGATAACCGTTAAATCGCAAAGAGAAGGCACCAAATGGGCTGCTTTCGCTCACCCCTTCCGTCACTTCGGTATGCACCTTAATCACTTGCGGTTGATCGCGGTCCCCACCTTTCTCCAGCACCCAGACCTTAACATCCATTGGGCTATCACTGTCTGTACGGGTCGACTCTACGATGGCTTTGGTATAAGTGGTTCTGCTTGATGAGCTCGATGATCCGGAACCACCGGAGCTACCGCTGGAGGTGTTCTCCCCTTTGCTACACTTGGCATCATCAATCATGGCGATATACTGCCCCTCATTGACAAACTCATCCGGGTTCATCTGATCCATAAAGCAGAGAATCTCATTCACAATATTCAACGGCTCAATCGCAGGGTGAAAGACATGACTCTCCTGGTGAGCTAAATCGTTGCTATAGTCGGTGCCCGTGTCGTTATAGGCTCGCACCGCGGCATAATTGACTTTCAAGCCGGCAGCTGAAACCTGTGCGGAGCTGGTATTGGCACCAGACTCTCCCTCATGGATAAGATCCATCTCACTTGGCGTGGTCAGGCCGGCTACATCGGCATTAGAGGTAGTGGTACTACTGCTGCCACCTCCGCCACCGCAACCGGCTAGAAAGGTAGAAAACAGTGCAACAACAATTAACTTAGGGCGTGTCTGGAGTTTCATGATATTTCCTCTTTGGAGAGTTGACCAGAAGTTAATGGTAAATCTACTTAGTCAACAAAGGCTAATTTGAAAAATTTATAGCTCTTATAAGCTCTAATAATATAAACAGCATAAGGCTAGGTATATTTATAGGCATTCTCATTACAGTACGACTGAAAACACCTCAAAGCTATAGATGATTATAGAAATTTCCGCTGCATTAAAACTGGAAATACCTACAAAACTTATTTCAAATTAACTCTTTTAGAAACAAAGACAGAAAAAGATTGATCTTGAACAGGCTGCTTCTAACGCCATTGCTCAAAGCAAACAGAGGTTAGATATTTAAACAGGCCTGTTCAATTTGAAAAGAGGTTTAGTTAAAAATTTACAACTTGCCCGTGGCCTGCCACAGATGCAAATCTGACCACGGCTTCGCCCCCGCCAGCTCATTTTCCTGGCCTCGAACCCGGCTCACTTGCCACTGATTCTCGGTGTTCAATTCAAGCATGGCAGCCCACACACTCTCTGCATCTTGCCAGGCAATCAGCTTGACGCTTGCCGCCTTGGTCTCACTCTCAGGAAAGTCACTCAACCAGGCGTGCTGTTGCAGCACACTGAGCTGTACCCAGTCTTCAAAGCGGGTCAGCTCTTCAAAACTGGCGCTTGAATTTGTCAGCTTCTCCACCAAGGATGGCATCGACTGCTCCTCATCTTGCAGAGCGACTTCAATGGCGGTATTTAACCAGGCCTGATAAATTTCTGTGACTTCCGACAGATAGCGACACTCACCAATACGATCGATCTCATTTTGAGGGAACAGATGCGCTTCGGCTAAGTCGTAAGCATCCTCCAGCAAGGCGACCATACTTTTGCACTGCATCGGACGGCACGGCAGCTGCGCTAAAGAGCGGTGCAGCTGACTGCCAATCAGATGTGGAAAACGTGCCGCCAGCGACAACGCCATCGAATTTATGCGCGGCAGATCCTGCAGCGCCTGCAGACGAATCTCATCCAACAGACAGGTCTCTACCTGCTCGGCAATCTCTTCATTAACCCAACGCAGACGCAGATTACGCAAGAACTTAACCGTTTGCTCACTGCCCGGCCAGCCGACCTGCTGAGCCATAGCCACGCGTTTACCCGACAGTAGCGCCACGATCTCCGGTTCAGCCAGATCTGACGACACCAGTCGCCACGCCAACAGCGGCGCATGGTCTAACAGTTCAAGAATCTGCGGATATTTGCCACAGTAGTGCAGCAGTTTCAGTTGGTGACTCGGGAACAGGGCACAGCTCTCCAGCACCCAAACCGGAACCTGTTTACGCCAGTTGGAGAACTGCGAGTAGTTAGACCATTGCAAAATGGCCCAGTCATGCGGATAGTCCGGAATCGGTTGTGCATCCAGCATCATGCGGTCCCAACCGATCAGCTCCACCACGCCGATATCAGGCATGATCTTGCGCGCATCCACCCACAGGGTCTGTTCCACCTCATCCCAGTAGCAGTGTTTGGCTAGCTGCTGTTGCGCTGGCGGCAGTTCCTTAGGAAAACGCTGCCCAATCCGCGTGGAGTTATCGGCCATAAAACTTTACCAGCTTTGAGAGACCTTAAAGAAGAAGGTTTTCAAATATTCGGTCTCAGGAATCGCCGGATGAACCGGGTGGTCCGGTGCCTGGTGCGCCTGATCAAACAGCTGCACGGTACGGTCAATATGACGCGCGGCCGACTGCACCTGCGTTAACAGGTTATCGCGCGTCATATGGTGAGAACAGGAGGCCGACACCAACACCCCATTGGGCGCCAACACTCGCATGGCAATCTCATTGATACGACGGTAACCTTCCGCCCCCTGTTTAAAGTCCTTTTTGCGTTTTACAAAGGCCGGTGGATCAACGATGACCACATCGTACTTGTCCTCTTCCAGTTTCAGCGCATTCAACACATCAAACGCATTGCCTTGAATCAGGGTCATCTTCTCCGACACCCCATTCAACTCCGCATTACGCTCCACGCCATTAATCGCCAGCTCAGAGGCATCCACACAGGTTACCGACTCGGCACCGGCCACCGCCGCTTCAATACCCCAGCCACCTAAGTAGCTGAATACGTCGAGTACCCGTTTGCCTTTGACCATCTCCTGCAGACGACGACGCGCCATACGGTGATCATAGAACCAGCCGGTCTTCTGCCCCGCTTCAACCGGAATGGCAAATTTGGCGCCGTTCTCTTCAATAATGATCTCGTCAGGCAACTCACCTTTAACCACTTCGTCATACAGCGGCAGCCCTTCCAGTTGACGGCTCTTATTGTCATTGCGCATCACAATGGCCTGCGGGTGGTACAGATTCTCCAAAACCTGCACAATATCGTCCTTGACCGCTTCCATGCCCGCCGTGGTAATCTGCACACTGAATACATCGCCAAACCGATCGACCACCAGACCCGGCAGACCATCGCTGTCACCAAAAACCAGACGGTAATAGGGCGCATCAAAGCTCAGTTCACGCAAGTCCTGTGCGGCTTGAATACGACGTTTTAAAAACTTCATATTCATCTCCAGTTTGGCACTGCGGCTCAACATGCGTACACAGATCAAGGTCTTCGGGTTGATATACCCCATGCCTAGAGCCTTACCGTTCGCCGCCTCGACAATAACCTGCTGTCCCGCCTCAAACTGTTTTAGTGGCGTGGCTTTAATATCGATCTCATTACTAAAGATCCACATATGCCCCTGCTTAATACGGCGCTCTTCATTCTTTTTTAAACGTACACTGGCTAACATGACAACAATTACTCTACTTTGAAAATAACAGAGGCCTTCATAAGAAGACCTCTAAATAAGGGAATGGGCGGTTAAGACAACCACCGTTTAAGAAGAAAAAGGATCAGGCCTGATCAATTTGCGCCTGATAGTCTTCATCAGACATCAGGTCATCCAGTTCAGTCTCATCATGCGGGGCGATTTTAAACAGCCAACCGCCATCATAAGGCTCATCATTGATTAACTCCGGCTCCTCTTCCAGGGCTTCGTTAAAGGCAACGATCTCGCCACTGATTGGCGCATAGATCTCGGTCGCGGACTTCACCGACTCCAGCGACATCACCTCCTCTTCAGCCGAGGCGTCATGCCCCAGATCAGGCGGAGTGATACTCATCATCTCACCTAATGACTCCTGAGCAAAATCGGTAATTCCAACCACGGCCTGGCCGTGTTCATCGATATAAACCCACTCATGCGTTTCGGTATATTTCAGGTGATCTGGCAAGACACTCATGACCCTTTTCTCCGCTTAATGCTTATGTGTGAATGATACCACTATTTAATCCTGGTCGATGAAAAACCGTAGCCGCACAAGGCCGGCAGAACCGAATACAGCGAGCCTAAACATCCGCGCCCGGTAGCGTACCATTTGCCAACTCAACTCGATCCCGCCCCTGATCTTTCGCTCGATACAAAGCACTGTCTGCCCGTTTCATCAAAGTCGTTTCACTGTCCCATTTGGTCAAAGCGGTGACACCGACACTAATGGTAATCTGGGTCGGCACATCGCTGGAAGAGAGCTCCTTAATCGCCAAACGCACACGCTCCGCCATCTGTAGCGCCATCTCACCGTCTGTCTCCGGCAAGATCACCACAAACTCCTCACCGCCATAGCGGCATAAAGTATCAGACTCACGTAGCATCTGCCCAATCGCTTTGGCGACCTCTATCAACACCAGGTCACCGACATCATGCCCGTAACTGTCATTCACCCTTTTAAAGAAATCAATATCAATCACTAACAGCGCCAGCTGCTTCTCATAACGGTGCGCGCGCTGAACTTCAGTTTTTATCGTGTTGTTATAGGCCAGGCGGTTCCCCACCGCGGTTAACTCATCGGTAACGGTGATCTCCTGCAAACGCTCTTTATAGAGTTCAACTTCGGTAATGTCCTGCATCAGAATGTTATAAAGCGTTTCACTCTGCCCCTGCATCGCTTTTACTTTGAATTGAAAAATGTGCGCTTTTCCATGACGCATGATTTTCGCTTTATGCACTCTATCCGGACGGTTCAAAACATAGTCCAACCAGTACTCACCGTCCATGTTTTTATGCAACAAACCCGGCTCTTCCACAAAGGTGTCGCACACACAGTGATACTTCTGCAAAAAAGAGTCCAGACTGTCAAACTGATCAAAGAAATCAAAAAACTGATTATTGGAATCAATAATTTTTTGATAGTTTGAGATATAGATAATATCCGACACCGAATCGATAATCTGGCGGAAGTAACGCTTCTTGCGCTCTGCATGGCGGTTATTAATCGCTTGCGCCACCAACAGCAGCGTCAAAATAATCGTACCGACACTAATCACCACATACTTTTGTAACACCCAGGCGGCGCTCTCAAAATTAATCTGTTCTGCCGGGGTAAAGGTTAACCAGTGCGCTAATAACTCACCTTTGGAGTTCATCACTGGCAGACGGTGCACCACATAGCCATTCCACAGCAGATAATCCTGCAGCTGCACCAAGGCTTCCGCTCCGACTCTACGTACCCCGTGCAGCAGCTCCGCGTCTACATTTTCATTGGTCACATAGTAGCCATCAACAAACTGCTTGGAGACCGCCTTGGTCAGCTGTTTCTGAAAACGCTTGTCGGTTAACAGCAGCGAATCAATGTTTTGTCGAAGCTGCAGCTCCTGTGCCAGCGGCGTAAACTGGGTAATGACTTCAACCATGCCCACAAACTGAGTGTGCTGATCAAACACCGGCATCATCGACTTAAAGGACATGGTAAATTTACCAACACTGATAACCTGCTTCGGTTCAGGGTGACGAATCATCTCCTTAATCTCAGCACGCACGCCGAGTAAGCTGTCCCCTTTCTTACGGGTCCAACTGCGGTAGACACTGTTACCAGAGTTGTCAATCAACTGCACCCAAAGTGTTTTAAAGCCATCTTCATGGTTAAGATTTTTAACTAAGCTCGACAGTTTTTTGCGAAAACGATGCGACTCTGCCGAGGGCTGCAAAACCTGTTGCACAATCGGGTTTTCGACCAGACTGTGTGCCAGCGTCATCGAAGATTGTTGTTGCCGCTGAATTAACGAGTTAATGGTCTGATGCGTTTGCAGCTGATAATCCTTAATGACTTCGGTATACAGCTTCTGCTCAGCATAATCATAAACAAGTTTTGCCACCAAAATCGTGACCACCAGGACCAGCCATAAACTGGCATATAACTTAAAGGCTCTTTTCATCTGCGCAACATAAGGTAAAAATCATAGCTTTCATTCTCTGCTTACCACCGTGCTTTTTCAAGACGCTTGGCTCTTTAACACCGATAAATTTTCTTGGGCTTAACACAGCTTTATCTATAACCCATCCAGCGCAAACACCACCTCTATAACAAATCTGTCTGCTAAAACTGTGAGATGGTGGCAGTCACCACCCCCCAAATCACCATATCCGACTCCTCTCTAACCGGGATAGGGGGATAATCATCATTCTCAGGCACCAGCCAGGTTCCGGTCGATTTAACCGACAGGCGTTTCACGGTTAACTCACCGTCCAGGGCGGCGATGACGATCTTGCCATCGGACGGTTCAATACTGCGATCCACCACCAGAATATCGCCATCCTGAATGCCTGCCTTCTGCATCGAGTCTCCCTCGACCACCAGCAAAAAGGTCGCCTCTTTATTACGCACCAGCTTCTCATTCAGATCCAAGCGATTTTCAATATAGTCGTCTGCCGGGCTCGGAAAGCCAGCCACCACCTTATGACTGAACAGCGGCAACTCAACCGTCTCCTCATTGGCCGGCTGATAGAGCGAAAAAACACTCTGATCCAACAGATTGCCCCACTTAGCATCTTCCTGCGACGTAACATTCACCGCCTCTGACTGAGTTGCTGTTAGCCACTGCTTAATCTGCGCCACCTTGGATTCCGGCACCCGCATCACTTTGGTCGCTTCACCAAATTTACCCGAACCTTTTTTTCGTCCGGAACCGGCACGCGCCCCGCCGTGAACACGTTTATCTTTTGAATCGCTCATCTCGATCTGCTCTCGCTGTCATTTCTCTTAAACTTGATTTTTGTAACATTTTTCATAATTATATAAAAAGCGGCCTCAAAAAACACCCTAAAAAAACCAACAGGCCTGCCGGTTTAAATAACGAAATCCTCATCACGCAAGCCCATGTTTCAGGAAAACAGCCATGCCCACTTTTGCCCTTATTGACGGTAACTCCTTTTACGCCTCCTGCCAGATGGTGTTTGATCCGAGCTTAAATAATCGGCCGGTGGTGGTGCTGTCGAATAATGACGGCTGTGTGGTCGCCGCCAATGCGCTGGCCAAAAACATTGACGCCCAGGCGAGCCAGAATTATGGTCAAGGCGGCTATCACGCAGCGCGCTCCGGCAGCATGATGTTTCAACCCTACTTTAAGATCGCGCCACTGCTTAAAAAAAACAACACCGCGGTATTCAGCTCCAACTACGAACTCTATGCCGATATGAGTGAACGCATGCACGCCATTATCGGCCAGTTCTCACCGCATCAGGAGATCTACTCGATTGATGAGAGTTTTCTGGAACTCAGCAGACTGCGCATCACCAATCTGACCGACTACGGCCAACAGATCCGCCGGCGGGTAAAACAGTGGATCGGCATTCCGGTCGCAGTCGGCATCGCCCCCTCCAAAACGCTGGCCAAGCTCGCCAACCA